>NZ_VIDT01000163.1 GCF_006519715.1 Ideonella azotifigens | reverse complement strand
CGGTGGCCAGGCCGGCGGCCTGGCCCTGGTCCAGCGTGCGCTGGATGGTCAAGAGGCCAATGGGCCCGACCGGCGCGGCGATCGACAGGCCGACCAACATGGCCTGGCTGAAAAGTGAGATGTCCATCGACCAATGTTAGAGGCCGACAGACAGCGGGCCCCACTCAGGCCGGTTGCAGCGACAGGCTTTGCCTGGCCGGCAGCGGGCCGCAGAAGGCGAAGTCGACCTCGGGCCGGCGGCCGTCGATCAGCTGCGCGAGCGCATGGCCGGAGCCCGCACCGTGGGTCCAGCCCAACGTGCCGTGGCCGGTGTTGAGGAACAGCTTGCGCACGCGGCTTTCGCCGATGTAGGGCACGTTGCCGGGTGTCGCCGGACGCAACCCCGTCCAGTAGCTGGCCAGCTCGGGCCGGCTCACGCCGGGGAAGAGTTGCAGCGTGCGGCGCACGATGGCCTCGCAGCGCACCGGGTTCAGCGCCAGGTCGTAGCCGTTCAGCTCGGCCGTGCCGGCAATGCGCAGGCGGTCGCCCTCGGGCGAGGTGAAGCGCGAGAAGACCAGCTTGTACTCGTCGTCGGTCAGGCTGACCTGCGGGGCCTTGGCGGCGTCCAGCACCGGCAACGTGGCCGAATAGCCCTTGGCCGGGTAGATGTCCAGCGTCAGGCCGGCTTGCTTGGCCAGCTGCGGGCTGAAGCTGCCGGCGGCCAGCACGTAGGCGTCGGCGCTCAGCACCTCGTACATGCCGGTTTCGTTGGCGAACTCCACGCCGGTCATCTCGCCGCCTTCGCTGCGCAGCTTCTGCACGCGCACACCGTAGCGGAACTTCACGCCGCGCTCGGCAGCGAGTGCGGCCAGGCCGGTGGTGAACTTGTGCACGTCGCCGGATTCGTCGGCACTGGTGTAGGTGGCGCCGGCCAGCTGCGGTGCGATGTGGGCCATCGCCGGCTCCAGCTTCACGACCTCGTCGCGGCCGATCACCTCGCGCTCGCAGCCCAGTTCGCGCATCACGCGCGCCGGCTCCACCGCCAGGTCGAACTCCTGCTGGCTGGTGTAGAAGTGCAGGATGCCCTTGGTGAGATGGTCGTACTGCAGCCCGGTCTCGGCGCGCAGCGCCTGCAGGCAGCTGCGGCTGTAGGTGCCCAGGTTCAGCAGCTGGATCATGTTGCGCCTGGAGCGCGCGGCCGGGCATTCCAGCAGGAACTTCAGGCCCCAGCGCCACTGCGCCGGGTCGGCCCGCAGGCGGAACAGCAGCGGTGCGTCTTCCTTGCCCAGCCACTTCAGCAGCTTCAGCGGCGCGCTGGGGTTGGCCCAGGGCTCGGCATGGCTGACGGAAATCTGGCCGCCGTTGCCGAAGCTGGTTTCGCGGGCCGCACCAGCATTGCGCTCCAGCACGGTGACCTCATGCCCGGCCTGCGCCAGGTACCAGGCCGTGGACACGCCGATCACGCCGGCGCCGAGAACGATGACTTTCATGGGAAAGCGCTTTCTTTCAGGCAAAAAGAAAGGGGCAGTGGCCGAAGCCTTGCGATCTGCTCGCAAGATTCCGGCCACTGCCCCCACTGTCCTTTTGCCTGAGAGATTCACGCCGCGGTTCCCCGCGGCGCTTGCCCCTTCGGCGGCTGCCATCGGCGAAGCTTTCAAGGCCTGCCGTGCAACGCTCTCCAGTTTGTCGAGATGGTTCCAGTCTTTGGGCCTGAGCGTTCTGAGGGGTACGCCTTCGGCAGCTTCAGCAACAAGTGCTTCGGCTTCTCCTGGAAGAAGATCAGTTTACAGCGGGCGACGCGGCACGGGAGCCGCGGGACGCACCGGCGCGGCAAATGCCGCACGGAAGGCGCCCAGGATCGCCAGGATCAGGTCGGAACGCATTCAGTGGCTCCAGCTCATCATGCTGAGCTGCGTGTGCGCGCTCTCGACGGTGCCGCGCTCGAGCCGGCGAATGCGCCGCTCCAGGTCGCCCATGTCGACGGCTTGCGACAGGTAGCGCTCGTCGTCTTCACGGCTGGCGTCCTGGCCGCGTTGCGAAGGGGTAGTCAGTTGGGCGATGAAACGCCGGACAGTTGCGTAGGTGTTTTGAACGGAGGTCATGGTCTGTACCCTTTTTGGGGCTGATGGAGGGCCATCTCTCGGAGCGGTGGCTCCGGACAGCCCGGTTTGGTTTTTGTATGCAATGTAGTCTAAGGGTTTCCACTCAATCGTGCTGGCGAGGGATCGGTTAACAAGGCCCTAGAAACGGCCGCATTTCACGACGCAAAGCCTTGTTTTCATTGGCAAAACCGCCTTTTCACCAGACCAGATCCAAAGTGCCTTCGCATCGGGTTATGCACAAACAGCATGACTTTGACATGCCGCCCAGCACCGCTCACTGAGTGCCCCAATCGCAGAACGCGAAACGCGAATTCGCTGCCGGCCACCGACGTTTCGTCAGCAAATCGAACCTTCTGCACGGCCAAACCGGCAACTCGTCGCATCCCGGTCGCACCGCAGGCCGCGGCTTCCTAAAGTCCACTCATCGACACCCCGAACCGCACCAGGAGCCCACCATGACCGCCACCGCCACCCGTTTCGCCGCTGCTTCCAACGCCGCCCGCGCCGGCTTCGCCGGTCTGACCGCCGTGGTCACACTGACGGTGCTGGCGGGCGTGACCCACATCGCCGGCCAGCAAGTCCAGGACGTGCAGTTGGCCCAGGCCCGCAGCAACGCCGCGACGATGCTCGCCAGCGCCGTGCCGGCCAACGAAATGCCGCTGCAGATCGTCGTCGTGACCGGCAAGCGGGTCTGACACCCAGTCGCGTCGATCCCGCGCCGAGGGCCCCGCACTGCGGGGCCTTTTTCGTTGTGGCGCCGAACGCCAGCGGGCCGCTGCAGCAGCCGGTCGACGCACCACTGAGTAGACGTCCCGGTAGACCTTCTCCACACAGTTCAGCCGCTGCCGTTCATCCCTGCGGGCAGCAGTTTGGCCAGGCGCTGCGGCAACTCGTCGCATCCCGGTCGCAAGCGCAAGCGGCGCTGCCTAAAGTCCACCCATCGAAACACGATTTGCAGCCCAGCAGGAGCCTCAAATGACCACCCCCAACAGCACCGCCAACGTCAACACCCGCGAATTCCAAGCCAGCTCGAAGGCCGCCCGCACCGGCTTCCTCAGCCTGGCCGCGATGGTGACCTTCAGCGTGCTGGCCGGCATGTCGCAGATCGCCAATGCCCAGGCGGACGATGCGCTGGTCGCACAGGCCGCTTCGCAAGGCGCGGTGCAGGTCGTCGTGGTCTGCGGCAAGCGCAGCGCCGTCTGAGCCAAGCGCTCAGCGAAGTTCCTTCAGCAACTGCTTCAGGCGCTTGCGCCCTTCTGCATTCGTGCCGCGCCAGACTTCCTGCGCCAAGGCCAGGAACTGCTGCTCGGCGGCACTCGGCGACTGCGGCACATGCTCGCCGTCCAGCCAGCCCAGCGGCTGCTCGCACGCCACCTCGATCTGATGCGCCAGCTTGTCACCGATGGGCCGGCTGCTCTTGATCTGGCTCCACATGCTGGGGCTGATCTGCAGCTGTTGCGCAAAGGCCTGCTCCATGCCCTTGGGCGGCACGCCAGCCCGCATCTGCGACTCGGCATAACGTTGAAACAAGGCCAGCACGTTCTGGCGGCGATTCACGGTGAGGTTGTCTGACACGAAAGCGGTTGTGGCGGCGAAGACACGATCTGGAACACAAAGATTGTCGCACCCGCTTGACGCAGAAGTGAAGACTCTTTACAGTTCACCCATTCGCTGCTGAGTGGCTTCCACTGCTCACGGCACCGGAACCTTCGGGTTCCACCGATCACCAGGTCTTTCGTTCCAACCCAACCGAAGTCTCACCGTGAACTCCGCCACCTTCATCGCCAAGCGTTCGCTGCCCCTTTCGGGCCAGTGCACCGGCATGGGTGCAGGGTTTGCAGGCTTGTCTGCAAACGTTTGCGGTTTGAACAGCCAGGCCGGTGATCACAGCCACAACATGCCCCCGGGCGAGGCCAGCGCATAGCGCGTTGCCTCCTACTCGAATCCATCGAGGCCCGGCATCCGAAAGGATCCGGGCCTTGTTGCTTTTGACCTTCTGAATTTCTGTCCCATCACGGGTGTGTTTCGGCAAAACGGCCGAGCAGTGCGCTTTCTCTGTGTGAGAGCGGCCAGGATGTGCGCCACGGGGACGCCCGTGTCGTGCAGCGAGAACACGGCGCAAGCCTTCGGGGTCTTGCGTTCGCGCTGGAGCACAACCGTGATGGGACTGAAGACCCATGTTTCACGAAGCCTTCGTCGAGCTCACGCTTCGAAGGCGGAAATCGGCCGCAAAGATTGGGCGGCACCGGAACCCGTCACCGGAACCTTTCACCAAGTGCGCTCAGGCGTGGCCGTAGCTCAATGGCAGAGCCGTGGCTTGTGATGCCACTGATGTCGGTTCGATCCCGGCCGGCCACCCCTGAGCGCATCGCGCTTTCACCCCAAAAACAGGAGGACATCATGAAGAAGTACAACCCACAGGCGGCTGAAGCCTTCAGCTTTCGAACCCACCCGTAAGCGCCGCAAAGGCTACCCGTCCGAGACCGGCGTCAAGCGCGGCGCGCGGGTGGTGCATGGCGACAAGGAACTGCTGGAGAAGCTGGGGCGCCAAGACCCCTGCCCCTGCGGTTCGGCGCGCCGGTTTCATGCAGTGCTGCCTGCGCAGCGGCTCGTTTTGACGGCGCACTGCGCCAGGACTATTTCCGCGACTGAGGCGCAGCTTCACCCGACACCGGCAAGCGCGCAACACCGCAGACAAGCGCCGGGCCGAGGCTGTGAGCCACGGTTTGGCGGTTCAACCATTGAAAGGAGTTTCCGATGAAGACCCGGATCTCTTCCCTTGCCAACGCCCTGCTGGACAGCCTGGGCAGTGGCCTGCTGCTGATGGCCGCGGTGATGACTTTCAGCCTGCTGGCCGGCCTGGTGCAGGTGGCCGAAGCCCAGCGCCAGGGCTCGCAACTGGCTGACGCGCAGTTGCCCGAGGCGGCTGCCGCCGTGCCGGCGCTGTTTCTGGACGATGCGCCGGAAGCCCCGGCCTCGGCCGTGCCGCCGCCCGGCAAGCCCTTGAGCACCTGACGCTCTGCGCCACACGGCAGTGGCCAGCTGGCCACCACTCATCGCCTGCAAAGGCAACTCAATCACCTGCCGGCCCCGCCTGTCGCAAGACGGTCGCGGCGGGGATCGCGGCTGCCTAAAGTACATCCATCGACACCCACCGCACACCGCAAGGAGCCCCAAATGACCCCCTTCACGTTCATGAACACCACCAGCCTTCGCACCCGCGCCCCTTTCCTGGCACTGGCCGCCACCGTCACGCTGACCGTGCTGGCCAGCCTGAGCCACTACGCCGACCGGCAGGTCCAGGCCGAACAGTTCGCCCAGGCCACGCCGAGCGCCCCGACCCAGGTGGTCGTGGTCACCGGCAAGCGCAGCATCAACGGCTGAGCGCCCCGGCCATGTGCCGGTGTGATGTGGCTGTCCGAATGTCAAGTTGATCGACTGGTCCCACTGACCACTCATTCGCCCCGCAACCGCGGGGCTTTTTTTCGCCTGCGCGCTACAGCGCCGCGAGCACCCGCTCTGCAATCGCCAGCGAAGCGGTCAGCCCCGGGGACTCGATGCCGAACAGGTTGACCAGGCCGCGCACGCCATGCGCGGCCTCGCCCTGGATCAGGAAGCCGGCCGCCGCCTCGCCCGGCCCGCTGATCTTCGGGCGAATGCCGGCGTAGCCCGGCTGCAAGGCGCCGTCCTGCAAGCCGGGCCAGTAGCGCCGGATGGCCGCGTAGAACGCATCGGCGCGTGCCGGGTCGACCCGGTAGTCCAGCGTGTCCACCCATTCCACGTCCGGCCCGAAACGGGCCTGGCCGCCGAGGTCGATGGTCAGGTGCACGCCCAGCCCGCCCGGCTCGGGCACCGGGTAGATCAGCCGCGAAAACGGCGAGCGGCCGGCCAGGCTGTAATAGTTGCCCTTGGCCAGGTACAGCGGCGGCACCTGTTCCGCAGGGAAGCCGGCCAGGCCGCTGGCCAGCGCCTGTGCGTGCAGACCAGCACTGTTGACGACCAGGCCCGCGTGGATCGCCATCGGCTGCTCGCCGCCCACTTGCAGCGTGATGCCTTCGGCCCCGCATTCACCGCCCAGCACCGGCGCGTCATAGGCGAGCATGCCGCCTGCCTGCTCGAAGTCCCCCTGCAGCGCCAGCATCAGGCCGTGGCTGTCGACGATGCCGGTGCTGCTGCTCTCCAGCGCGGCCATGCATCGCAGCTGCGGCTCGGCAGCCCGCGCCTGCGCAGCGCTGACCATCGCCAGCTCGCTCACACCATTGGCATGGCCAGTGGCCTGCAGCTTCTCCAGCGTGTCGCGCTGCTCGGCCGAGGTCGCAACGATCAGCTTGCCGCAGCGCCGGTGCGCCACGCCGTGGCTGGCGCAGTAGTGGTACAGCAGCTGCTTGCCGCGCACGCACAGCTCGGCTTTCAGCGAGCCGGTGGGGTAGTAGATGCCGGCGTGGATGACCTCGCTGTTGCGCGAGCTGGTGCCGCTGCCAATGCAGTGCTCGCGCTCAAGCAGCACGGTCTCAAAGCCACGCAGGGCCAGCGCGCGGGCCACGGCCAGCCCGACCACGCCGGCACCGACGACGATGCAATCCACTCGTTCCATCACTCACCCGTTCCTGCAGACTGGCGCCCAGTCTCGCAGGTTCAGGGGCGATGGTCAGAACGCGTGGCGCACGCCCGCCGCAATGCCCACCTGCACACCACCAGCCACCGGGCCGTTGCCCGCGGCTGCATTGCTGACCGCCAGCGCCAGCGTGCCACTGTTGCCGATGCGGCCGGCTGTCGCGTAGATCGCCGTGCGCTTGGACAGGCTGTAGGCGCCGCGCAGCGCGTAGAGCGTGGCCTTGTTGTCGCTGTCCTTGTAGCTCAGCCGGAACAGCTCGCCGTCCAGCGTGAAGGCTGGCGTCACGGCATAGGCCGCGCCGGCATACCAGAGCCCGCTGCGCGGCGTGGTGGCGCTGCCTTCGTTGCGGCGCGAGATCACGCCGGCGCCGAGCTTCAGTGCGTCGAACCTGACCCAGCCGGCTGCCGTGGCGCGCCGGTCGGTCAGCGTGCTGCTGGTCAGGCTGGCAAAGGCGCCGGTGCCGCCGCGGATCTGGTCGACCGCCAGCGCCAGGCCCCAGTTCGGCGCGTCGTATTTGGCCAGCGCGGACCATTCGCGGCAGGCTTGCGCATCGGCCGCGCTTTCGCCGGCGCAGTTGGTGCCCGAAGGGCTGGGCACGTTGACAGAGTCGCGGCCCAGGCTGTACGTGGCGCCCACCGTAAAGCCGTTGAACGTGCCGCGGTAGGCCACCGCGTTGTCGGCCCTCGCATTGGGCAGGTAGCTGTCCAGCGAGGCCGAGCCATAGGCGTTGGGGCCAAGGATGTCGGCATCCAGCTGCGACCAGAACAGCATCGTGTACTGGCGGCCCAGCGTCAGGCTGCCCCAGTTGCCGGTCAGGCCCACGAAAGCCTGGCGGCCGAACACCCGCCCGCCCTGGTTGAAGGTGCCGGTGTCCAGGCCCAGGCCCTGCTCCAGCGTGAACACCGCCTTCAACCCCTCACCCAGATCCTCGGTGCCACGGAAGCCCAGCCGTGAAGGCACCGTGCCGGTCAGGCCCGGCAGGCGGTTGGTGCCGGTGCTGGCTGCGCCCACGTTCGTCAGGTGTTCGACCGACTGGTCGAGCAGGCCGTAGATGGTCACGGTCTGGGCCTGGGTGGCGAAACTGGCAGAGGCCAGCATGGCCAAGGCGGCCAGGTTCAGCAGGGATCGATGCATGTCGGCTGTCTCCGGTAGGGCTGGCGGTGATCGTGGCGCCACCGTGCTGATTGAATGAGCGCCGCAGTGTAGGAAGCCGGCCCCAGCGTCAGAAGATGGCGGAACCGGTGGCGCAATTACCCGGCGTTATCGCGTCAGCCACACCCGTGCCGGCGGTTGACATGCCCCGTTGATGCGCCAATCATGGCCAGCCCTGACCGACCTCTGAGGCCACTCGCTCACACCATGACCCTGCCCTTACCTGTCCGTCTGAGGACCGCATCGACCTTGCTGTTCGGCTGCCTTGTCTTCGCGTCCATCCAGGCCCTGGCGGCCACTGCTGCGAAGCCTGCACCCCTCAAGCCGGCACAGGCTTGCAGCAGCCTGTTGAAGGCGGACCTGAGCGCCATCGGCGGGGATGGCAGCCGCGTCACCAGCGCCAGGGAAACTACCAACGGCGGCGCACTCGTCTGCGCGGTGGAAGGCCAGCTGGCGCCCAGCGTCGGCTTCGTGATGACGCTGCCGCTGAAGACCTGGACCGGGCGCTTTTTGCAGGTCGGCTGCGGCGGGCTGTGCGGCCGCGCGTCGCTGGAAGTGGGCGCCGCCGAGGGCTGCCTGCCGCTGCAGGCGGGCGGCTTTGCCATCGCCTCGACCGACATGGGCCATCAGGGCATGAGCGGTGACTTTGGCCGTGACCCGCAGCAACGCGCGGACTTCGCGCACCGCGCGGTGCACCTCACTGCACTGGCCGCCAAGCAGTTGATCCGCAGCTTCTACGGCAAGCCGGCCGCCAGGTCCTATTTCACCGGCTGCTCTGACGGCGGCCGGGAAGCCTTGATCGAGGCCCAGCGCTACCCGGAAGACTTCGACGGCATCATCGCCGGTGCCGGCGCGCTGAACTTCCAGGTGCAGAACAGCATGTACCACGCCTGGCAGGCGCGTAGCAACACCGGCCTGGACGGCAAGGCCGTACTCGTGGCCTCCAAGCTGCCGCTGTTGCACCAGGCCGTGCTCGCGCAATGCGACAAGCTCGACGGCCAGGCCGATGGCCTGATCGCCAACCCGCGCGCCTGTTACGTGGACCTGGCCCCGCTGCGCTGCGAACCCGGCGTGGCCGCCAGTGCGAAATGCCTGAACGAAGCCGAGCTCGAAGCCGTGCGCCGCTTGTACGACGGCCCGCGCGACCCCGAAACCGGCGAGCGCCTGACCGTGGCAGGCCCCATGCCGGGCTCCGAGCTGGCCTGGGCCGGCGTGTTCGTGCCGGAGAGCGCCAGCCAGCCCATCTTCAGCGAACGCATCGCACTGGACGCGCTGCGCAACCTGAGCTTCGAGACCGACCCGCCAGCCGACTTCCGCCTCGCCGACCTGCCGTTCGACGGCGCCACCTTCGACCGCCTGCGCGCACGGCGCCCGCTGTTCGACGCGACCAACCCCGACCTCTCGGCCTTTGCCAAGGCCGGCGGCAAGCTGATCCTGTGGCATGGCTGGTCAGACCCGCACATCTCGCCGCTGAACACGGTCGCCTACCTCAACGCCGTCCAGCGCGTGATGGGCGCCGCGCAGGCCGAGGCCTTCACCCGCCTGTACCTGCTGCCCGGCGTGTACCACTGCGGCAGTGGCGAAGGCCCGAGTGCGGTGGACTTCCTGACGCCGCTGCTGGACTGGGTCGAACGCGGCGTGGCGCCGCAGGCCGTCGTCGCCC
>NZ_VIDT01000162.1 GCF_006519715.1 Ideonella azotifigens | reverse complement strand
CCGCGGCCGGGCACGTTGGCGATGTAGCGCGCGCCGGCCACGCCGTCGCCGAGGATCTTGCGCAGGGCCGAGATGTGCACGCGCAGGCTGGTCTCCTCGACGATGGTGTGCGGCCAGACCCTGGCTTCGAGCGCCTGCCGGCTGAGCACTTCCCCGGGCCGCTCGGTCAACGCCGCCAGCAGGTCAAAAGCCCTGCCGCCAAGGTGCAGTGGCCTGCCGGCTTCCAGCAACTGCTTGTGAGAGCGGTCAAGCACAAAAGGGCCGAAGGCCAGCGCCGGCAAGACTCCACGCGCATCCATCGACAACATTCCTCGTGGGTGAGCCCATTGGGGGAGGCGCAAACGCCTCGGGGGAGAGGGGTAAATGTACGCGCAGAGGCGGGGGGCTGGCGAGCAGCGGCCGCGGCTGCGCATGGCAGCCGCTCAAGTCTTGTCGCGTCTCGCCGAAAAAAGCGGATGTACGTCGTTCAGCACGATGCCGATGAACCCAGCGCTGCGCGCCACGGCGATGCGCAGCGGGGGCTGTCCTGCCTTCCCGTCGATCCACCTGCAGAGCTGCCGCGATGAGCCTGCGTTCCCGCCTTCTGTGCCTGGTATTGCTGGCCACGCTGCTGCCGGCTTCGCTTCTCGGCTGGCGCTTCCTGAAGGAGAACGAAGCCGAGATCGCCGACGCGGTCAGCAACCTGGCCCTTTCGTCCAACAACGTGGCGGCGGCGCTCGATCAGCGCGTTCAGGGCACTGCGCAGCTGCACTACGGTCTGGCGCACTCTCAACTTCTCGACAGCGCGGACCGCGTTCTGTGCTCCGCCCATCTCTCGGCGGTGCGCGAGACTTACCCCCAATACACCGGCATCGTGACGGTACTGCCCGACGGGCAACTGCATTGCGACTCCTTGCAGAGCGGACGTGTGGTCAACCTGTCCGACCGAAACTATGTGAAGCGTGTGCTGGCCGGCGCAACCGGCGTCTCGACCGAGCCCGCATTCGGTCGCCTCACGGGCACTGCAGTGCTGCAGGTCGTGTATCCGGCCCGGGCCGACGACGGTGCACTTCGCTACATGTTGGTGGCCTCCTTGAACCTGCAGAGCTTCGCCGAAGACGCACGACGGCAGTCTCTTCTGGAGGCGGCCGAGCTGCTGCTGCTGGACGACAAAGGCACCGTGCTGGCCTCGGTGGGCGGCAAGGAAGTTCTGCACACACCCGGCGCGTCGATGGCGGGCAGTCCCCTCTTCGCCCTCGCACAGTCCGGCGGCATGGGTGAAATCATTGGCGTCGACGGCCTGCGTCACGTTTGGGCCGTGGCGGACTCTCCGGCGATGCGGGCTGCGGGCCTGCGCGTCCTGCTGGGCCAGCCTCACCAGGTGCTGGTGGCAAGTTCGAGACGACACCTTCGCGAAGGTCTGGTCGTCCTGATCGGGGCAGCGCTGCTGTTGTTTGCAGGGGTCTGGTCGCTGGCGGAATGGGGAATCCGGCGCCCCGTGGTGCGCATCACGTCGATGGTTCGCAACCTGGGTGCGGGCGACCTGAACGCGCGCATCGCCCCGCCCTATCCACGCGGCGAGCTGGGTGGGCTGATGTCCGCGCTCGACAGCATGGCCAACTCCCTGGGCCGGCAGCGCTCGGCGATCTCCGAGCTCACCGAACACCTGCGCGAAGCGCACAGCCGCGAAATCTCGGAGCGCGAGACGAACGAGAAGCAGCTGACCCGCCTGGCCAACTTCGACGGCCTGACCGGCCTGCCGAACCGAACGCTGTTTCGTGACCGCCTCCAGCAAGCCATCAGGCGCTCGCGCCGTTCATCCAAGCGACTGGCTTTGATGTTTCTGGACATCGACCGTTTCAAGGTCATCAACGACAGCCTGGGCCATGAAGTTGGCGACCAATTGCTGGTGGCCATTTCCGACGTGCTGGCGGACTGCCTGCGCGACAGCGACTCGATCGCGCGCAGTGGCCAGGCTGCGGCGGCAGACGAAGTCTTTCGGCTGGGTGGCGACGAGTTCATGATCCTGACCGAGGGCGTGAACGCCGGCGAAGCAGCGGCCATCGCCAGGCGAATCCTGCACGCGCTGGCGCGACCGATCAAGGTCGGTGCACATGAACTCTTCGTCACGGCAAGCATCGGCATCACGCTGAACAGTGATTCAGGCGTGGACCTCGATGGTCTGATCAAGCAGGCCGACATGGCGATGTACCGGTCCAAGGAGCTTGGGCGCGACACCTTCTGCTTCTTCGAGGAGAAGATGAATCGGGCCGCCACCGAACGCCACGCGCTCGAAGTCCAACTGCGGCAGGCGCTGGAACGCGGCGAGTTCCAGCTCCACTACCAGCCCAAGGCCAACATCCGGACAGGCCAGGTCATCGGTGTCGAGGCACTGCTGCGATGGAAGCCGGCAGGCCAGGCGCTGGTCGCACCCGACCGTTTCATTGCCATCCTCGAAGAGACCGGCCTGATCGTGCCGGTGGGCGCCTGGGTTTTCCGCGAAGCCTGTGGACAGATGATGAAGTGGCAGCGTGCGGGCATGCGCCCGCTGCAGGTTGCGGTGAACGTTTCGGCCAGGCAATTCAGGCACCCTGAACTGGTCCAGCAGATCGCAGGCGTGCTGCGCGAAACCGGCCTGGCACCGCAACTGCTGGAAGTCGAGCTCACCGAGAGCATGCTCATCGACGACTCGGAGGTGGTCTCGCGCACGATGGCCGAGCTCGGCCGCATGGGCGTTGGCATCGCGATCGACGACTTCGGCACCGGCCAATCGTCGTTGCGCTACCTCAAGCGCTTCAACGTGGACACGCTCAAGATCGATCGCTCATTCGTCAAGGACACCCCCAATGACTCCGAGGACAGTGCGATCGCCAAAGCCGTGATCGCGCTCGGCCACGGCCTGGGCATGAAGGTCGTTGCCGAAGGGGTCGAGACACAGGCGCAGCTCGACTTCCTGCACGCGCACGGCTGCGACGAACTGCAAGGCTACCTGCTGAGCCGGCCGGTGGTGGCCCAGGCTTTTGCCGCGTGGTTCCGCCTGCAGGACGTGCCTGCGTCGCCAGCGGCCAATTGAGCGCACACCAGCGTGGCAGGTCCATCAGAAGCTCGCAGGTGAGAGCCCGTTGCGGGCGTCGCAAACACCCGCTTCTCGTCGCACTGCCACGGCCTGTCCCGCTTTCGTGCCAACTGCGCCGGCTGCCAAGGCCTCAAAATCTCCGCGTGCAACGCATGCCGTCCAGGCAGCCAGACGAGGAGAGCCTTGATGTTTCAGCCGAACATTCGACGCATGCTTGCTGCACTGCTGACGGCAGCAGCCACCACGGTTCCGGCGATTGCATGGGCCGCGCCGGCCAATGACGACATTGCCCAGGCCATCGTCATTGCCGCAGGCGGCACGGCCGCAACCGTCCTGATGACGGGCGCCACGCAGTCGGCCACAGATCCTTCCTGCGGCACCACGCCCTACCAGAGCGTCTGGTACCGCTACACCTCGCCCGTCGATCAGTTCATCCAGGCACGCGTTTCAGCGACCACCGGTTCCACCCCGCTGCGCCCGCGCATGGCGGTGTGGGGCGGCGCGCCGGGCGCGCTATCGGCGGTGCAATGCCATCCGGATGCGCACGAAGTCGAGTTCTACGCCACGGCAGGCACGGCCTATTACTTCGAGGTCTATTCCCCGGTTGCGAACGGCGAGACCACGCTGAACCTGAACGTCAATCCGCATGCCTACGTGAATCCGTGGAGCGCGGTGCCGCCGGCCAATGACCTCTTCTGGTTCGCGGAAGCGATTCCCGGCGTGCCATGGAGCACGAACGGCGATGTCGGTGCGGCGCAAGGCGACAGTTCGTACGACCCCTTCACGCCCTGCTACACCGACAACGGCGTCACTTTCTGCTACCCCTATGGCGACACGCTGTGGTACAGCTTCACCGCCACGGCCCAGCAGGACCTGGACGTGCTGTTCACCAGCGCCTACGTGTCGCCGGTCGTGCAGGTCATGACCGGCACGCTGGACCAGCCGACGCTGGTGGCCAACAGCTTCACCCCTGGCAAGTCCAAGCCCGGCGCAACCCGCTTCTCGGCACAGCCGGGCGTGACCTACCTGTTCGAGTTCGCGTCCGGCGGCGCCGAGAACACGGCCGATGTCTACGCCTCGCTGGCGCTGCGCCCGTCACCGCCCGTCACCACGGGCAGCGTCTCCGCGGCCAGGACCGACAAGCTCTATCACCGCTGGGTCTGGGTGGATCCGTTCTACGAAAAGGTGACCCATGTCGTCGTCGGCGTGAACCTGAGTTGCAGCACGTCCATCCCATCGGTCGGCGTCAGCTTCACGATCACGCAGGGCGCGGCACAAGGCTCGGGCAGCGGCACCGTGCCATGCGCTGGCGGCAAGGGCAACGGCACCATCGACGCCATCGTCCCGAACGCATTCAAGCCCGGCACCGCCAGCGTGGCCCTCAACGCCACGGATTACGACAGCAACTTCAACCAGACCGCTGCCGCGGCGCCTGTTCAGCTGAAGCTGGCGGCGGGGCCCTGAAGGCGCCACCTTTCGCGCTCCGAACGTTTACCTGAATTTTGCAGGGCTACCGACATGACCGCTTCGCAGCGGGTGCTGCCATTGGCTGCTGGGGATCGGGGGCACGCTGCCGGCCACGAACCAGCCACTAAGTTGAGCCCCTGCCGGCGACACCAACGTCCGGTGCGGAGCGCACAGCGGCCGTCCAAGCCGCAAAGCCCCCGAGTCAAGCATTGATCGAATGTCTGCTGCCACCGGCGGCGAACAGGTGCTCTCGACCCATAGCTGCGTTCGATCATGTCGTATGCAGTGCTGACGGGGGGTAAGACGGCCCACTCCTACCGTCTCACTACTCTTCCCCCAATTGATATAGGGGAAGAGATGGCGCTTGTGTGTGGGCTGCCAACAGCCATTCGGGTAAAGCGGGGCGCCGCAATCAATATACCTCACGACTGCGCTTCGCGTCCAGCTCTTTCCCGAGATCGAACCTATCTCCCCAGGCCGTGAACCAGTGGTCGTTGGAGGATTGGATAGACGAGAGCCCTACTGCATCCAAATCAAAAATTTGTCCAATGCGAGTTTTGGTAGCGAAACTGATATAAGGGCAGATCACGAGATCGAGCAGCAAGATCAGCGCCTCGGTATCACTGTTGCGATAGGCCTCCATATGTTCAAGCTTGGCAATGATGTGTGCTTCCAAGAAGGTCTTCAACCTCACGTAACGAACCTTGTCTTTAATGTAAGAAAGAAGGACCGTGATTGAAAAGTGGCTCATGAAACCTGGGCGAACATAATTTCCCGTACCTGCTTCTTCCGTGATCAAAAAATGCCGAAGAATGACGGAGACTGGTAGCCAATACTCACGCCCGATATACGATAGAGAAATGAGTAAATATAGGCTTTCAACCTCGCTTTGATTACTCATTGTGTTCTTTTCGAGCTGTTGCATCACGTTTTCTTGGATGTACTTAAACAGCAAATGCTTCAACTCGTATGGAAGGCCTTGAGCATGCAGGAAGCCAACCGAAGTTGCAACCATCCGGCAGAGGCGGATAGTGTGGTTGACTTTCGGGCTTGCAGAGTAGCAGAAAAATACATACTCCATGCTCGCAAGCATGGCCTTAATGAGGCGCTTGCGATCACGATCTGATTTGTCGCACTCGACATACGCTCTACAAAGCTTTTCGAGCTTGTTCTCAATTATTCCAAATGTGTAATTGAGTAGATCACCATAGGTAACACCTGCCCCCTTGATGACGGACTTATATCTGGTGATTAGGCGGTTTGTATTTATGGAGCAGACCAGGTTCCGCTTTGGTGCTGTGAGGGAATCCGGTGTTGGTTCCTCCTCTTCACACACTGGATCAATCTCATCTTTTAAAAGGGTTGAGATCCGCTCTTTGGCGATTGTGATTTCGGTAATGATCGGCTTTTGATATTGCTTTATCTTTGCAGTGTTGATGCTCAGTTTTTTGGATTTTAGAATTCCCTGAAGCGTTTCAAATATCTTTATCCGTGTAGACTCTTTGTTGTAAAAAACAAAAAAATCGTCCACGTACCGAAATATTTCATAATCTACCCTATGAGTCAGATTCTCGCCTTCAAATAATTTTTTGCAGAGCTCGGCGTCGACCGATTGCAAAATGATTTCAGCAAAAATCCGAGAAAACTCCGGACCAATAACAATACCATTTGTCTCTTTATGATTCAGATTTTGCATTAGGGCGTCAAACCGCCCTCCAAAAGTAGCTTTCGATTCTTCCAAACTGAATTTCGTTTGATCCCTTCCTAGTACAGACCAAGGCAGCGAATGAGTGTAAATGCTATCGAAGCATTTGTTGACGTCGATCTGCACCATCGCGTCGTATTTCTTTTCGCTACTGTGATACTGGTGAGATTCAAAAAATCGATGTATGTTTCGATACTTCTTGTAAACGAAGTAGGAGCCGAGCTGCTCATATTCACGGCCTTCCTCTTCTACCCCGGCTGTCGAGTCCAGGCGCTCTTCATGGAGCTTGTCCTTGTAATAAACATATCGCGACACAGACACTGGGCGACGAATCGAAAAATCGCTGACGGACGTATAGTACGTAATCAATGCGCTGTGCGTTACATAGAAGTTGGCCACATCAACCTGATTTCGCGGATGCACTATACTCAGGGTGCGTCCATCAAGATTGTGAGCTACCCGAAAATTGAACGGGACCGTATCCATCCGACATTTGCTAATGGGCACTGAACGGCGCGTTTTGTGCTTGCCCCATTCGGTTACAGTTTCGGTTGCGATAGGAGTATTGGGGGCAATCCCGAACAGTATCCGCAATGTCAGGTCTAGATCTGTTGTTTCACAAATCCAGCGCAACTGACCCTTTTCGATTTCAACGCTGTGGTTTCTTAGAAATCGGAAATAGCCTCGATTGGAAAAAGTTGGAGGCACCTCGAACGGCAGCATGTCAGTCAGCACGGCCCTTTGCTTCCTGTGGGTTAGCAAGACACGTCGTTTAGACATATTTCCAAGCCTCCACGATCACTTGAAGCTCTTGCGTACTGAAGTTATGATAACGGCGCTGCTCAAAACCTGTGGTGAATTTGAGGTTTTTCAGTGTCTTCTGAAGGCTGGTCCGCTTTAGCTCACCAATGCGTGTTTTGAGACGCTTATCGAGGAGCTTGAGGCTCGCTAAATTGTTCGCAATCGAATTATTGAAATAGATGCCGGTCACAGCGCATGACTTGCTGTTGGAAAGGCGGGTATTGCCAGTCAGGAACCTCACACGTGCGTGTAACTTCCGATATGCACCTTTCGGGCTTACCGGCATCTCCCGCCAATAGTCCGCAAATGCAGCATTCATCCTTGCACGATATTTCATTATCTTCGCTGAGCTTGGGCTGATTTCTACCTTTCCTGGTCTAACGAGGAAGCGATAACCAAGATACTCAAATTTTTTTGGCCCTGCATCGGCAAGTTTGAATTCGGAGGTTTTGGCTGCATTGTAAGTAAGCCCGTTTTCTCCAAAAATAGCAATGATTTGGTCTTTGAACGAACCAAGATCTTTACCGACTGGTGGTCGTGCAAACATAGCCACGATGTCATCTACAAATCGGCAATATAGGGTCAAACCGGGGAGGTTCTGGATCGCTTTGTCTACTGGTCCTAGATACAACTCAGCCAAATATGCGCTAACGCCAACACCTCGTGGAATGCCGGTCGCGTTGCCAGAAATATTTCCGTATGAGTTCAGCACTTGCTTAATGTATTTTTTTGACGCGGCGCTCAGTAGCTGGTCGCGATCGAGCTTTTCGATCAACCGCTGACGATCAACGCTTTCATAAAACGACGAAATGTCGGTGCGGACTAACTCGAAAGGAAATTTGCTGCCTAGCATATCGCGAAGCTGGCAGACCAAGTCATGACGGTTAGCCTGCTTGACGTCGTAGGTACAATGAATGTTGCGTTGAAGCTGCTTGATGACAAAAAAGGTTTCGGGCTCCGCGTCGATGCAGAAAACCGACTTTCCTTTCGGCCCAGTTTTTTGAGAGAGGTCTATTTTGAAGCTTGACTTGTGGACCTTCCGACTAATTTCACCCATCAAGACGTCAACAGCGGATGACTTGGTTGCTTTTAAGGTAACTAGTTCATCTTTCAAGGCAAGCAACTGTGTCTCGAAATCTTCAGCTGTCAGTTTGGATGCCACCTTCCGTAGATCTCGAATGTCTTTTACCTTGTCGCGCACGGCGAGCGTGACCGGCTCGAGACTCGGAAAGTAGCGGGTAGCCAAGTCGGCGCCTTTGCGGTTTTCGGCGTCATAGATGCGACGAAAGTTCTCCGCCGTGAACATTTGGTCAAGCATTACTGACTAGTCTTACAAATGAATATTGGCTGAATGTTGGTGGCCAATTCAGATCTTGAATATCCTACATCTTAGTGAATTTCGAACGTGAGCTGCCGCGGCAACGTGGCTAAACAAGATCAGTGCTGTTGCATGTTGCCTGATGGCAGACATTCACCGATGACCGTTCCTGGCCGGGACTACCAGTTCGCAGACAGCTCCGGGAGCTGACGTACGGCCTGACCAAGCCTGAGCGACCGGTTCTTGAGACTGCGAGCTCACTTTGCCGACCCGTTGCGGACGCTAGCCGTTCGGCATGTAGTAGAACTCAAACCCTCGACTTGCTAGTCGTCTAAAGTTGCCTGCATCGGCTTCTCCGAATTGCAAGGCAAGCGCTTCAATGTCCGCATTTTTCGGATCGAGCTTGTGCTTGCCCATCTCAAAGGCACCAACTCCAAAGGCCGCAGCGAGCGCGACGCTTTCATCCGACGTCGCTGCTAGAAAAACTGTGGACACCACAGTGGCGCCGGGTGGCACCCCAGCATATCGCTTCTCGCCGTATTCAAGCGCAGAAGCGATGTCGGCGTTAAACGGCCCGATCGCAATGACTTGTGCGTCCAATCCCATTTTCTATTTCCTCAAAGCTGCACGTTGGCAATGCCCGCTCCTGGCCGGCCGCGTCAGTTCCGCATTGTTGCCTGAACCTGACCTTGGCTACCATTGGCACCGGCGGCTTCCCAACCGACAGCGGTCAACGGACCGCAGAAACCCAGCGGCAGCAGCCAGCCTGAAGCAGTCCGAAAGCGCCGCCCTCAATAAACCGCCGCCCCCACCACCTGCGCCACCGTCTGCGCAAACTTCGCTTCCGTCCCCGTCCCCAGGAACACCAGCGCAAATGGCTGCAGGTTCTGTTGGTTGAACGGGTCCGCCGGGAATGCGTCTGCTGAGACCTCGACTTCGTAGTCGCCTTGGGCGGGGTTCTCCAGCACGACCTGCTTGAAGGTCTGGATGTCTTCGTGGGCGTCTGCGGGGACCGGGGGCGTGGCGACGGGGCGGGAGAGGTGGGTGCGGGTGGCGGTGGTGTCCCAGAGGTTGCCCCGGTATTCAGGGGTGCCGCCAGGGGCGCGCACGGTGAGGTGCAGGTGGTTGACCAGGCGGGGGCCGGGGGGGTCGGTCCAGTTCAGCGTGACGCGCAGCAGCGCG
>NZ_VIDT01000161.1 GCF_006519715.1 Ideonella azotifigens | reverse complement strand
TTCACCGCGCTGGCCGGCTTCATTGGCTGCGTCGGCCTGCACCTTGCCCTCCAGGACCTCGGTGCGGGCGGCGAGCACCGGGTCGTAGTGCACCCGGTATTCGGTGCCGCGCACGCCAATGACGGCGGTGGGCGTCTCGACTTCCAGCGGCTTGGCGCGCAGCACCTTGCTGGCCAGCATTTCCACCGTGCCCTTCACCAGCCGCATGCTGGTGGCGAACAGGCCTTCGCCCTCGGGCGTGGCCTTGGTGCCGGCCTTGACCATGTAGCGCCGGTGTTCGGCCAACTGGGCCTGGCTGGCGGGCGCCAGCTTCATGCGCGAGCCGTCGCCCAGCTGGACCACGGCCGAACTGCCCTCGGCGGTGCTGAGCACGGCACCTGCCGGCAGGGCGTCACCAGCCTTCACCGGCTGACCGGCCGCGCGCACGTCGCCGTCCGCGCTCACGATGCGGGCGGGCGGATCGGTGCGGCGCAGCAGGCGCAGCGGCACGGCCAGCCGCTGGTTCGGGTAGATGCGGTTCGGGTCCGGCAGCTGGTTCAGCTTCGCAACCTCGGTCCAGGCCTCGCGCGAGACCAGCACGGTGCGCGTCAGGCCAATCAAGGTGTCGCTGGGCACCACGGTGTAGACGGTGCTGGGCTCGTCGGCGGCCTGCGCTGCACCTGCTGCTGCGATCAGGGCGAACAACCAGGTTCGGGGCGCGGCGGGCAGCAGGGCACGTGGCTTCATGCAGGTGGTGGTTCAGGAAGTAGCAGGTGCCGAGCCGGGCTGTGGCCGTTGGGCGGACTTGGGCCGGAATGCCTTGCACAGCGCCGGGTCGCATGCGAGGTACGGCCCGCCGATGAGGTCGATGCAATACGGCACCGCGGCAAAGATGCCAGGCACCGGCGGCTGCGCATCGGGCAGGCCTTGCAAGGTCTCGGCGATGGACTTTGGCTGGCCGGGCAGGTTGAACACCAGCGCCTTGCCGCGGATCACGCCGACCTGGCGCGACAGGATGGCGGTTGGCACGAAGCGCAGGCTGATGGCCCGCATCTGCTCGCCAAAGCCCGGCAAGACCTTGTCAGCCACGGCCAGCGTGGCTTCGGGTGTCACGTCGCGTGGCGCAGGGCCGGTGCCGCCGGTGGTCAGCACCAGGTCGCAGTGGGCCTGGTCCACTAGCTCGCGCAGGCAGGCGCTGATGCCTTCCTGCTCGTCCGGAATCAGCCGGGTTTCCCATGCGATGGGGTTGCGCAGCGCGCGGCTGAGCCAGTCCTGCAGCGCGGATAGGCCCTTGTCCTCGTAGACGCCGGCCGAGGCGCGGTCGCTGATCGACACCAGGCCGATGCGCACCGGCTCGAACTGGGCCTCACTCGTCATCGCCGGCGGCCTCGTCGTCCGCGAGCTCGGCCGCCTGGGCGGCGGCCAGGCCGTTCTTGATCAGCTGGAACAGCTCGCGGTAGGGGCGGCCGTGGCGCTGGTCCGGCGTGGTGTTCAGCAAGTCCTTGCGGGCCGAGCGCAGCAGGTTGCGCAGATGCTGGGCATCGGTTTGCGGGTGGGCGTTCATCCAGCGGGTCACGGCGTCGTCGCCGGCCAGCAGTTCCTCGCGCCAGCGTTCGGCATGGTGCAGCGCCAGCGTCTCCTTGGCGCTGCCCAGCTTGGAGGCGGCGATCGCTTCGCGGATCGGCTCGGGGTCGACTTGGCGCATCAGCTTGCCGACGTACTGCAGCTGGCGGCGGCGGCCTTCGAACGAGCGCGTCTTGCGGTAGGTGTCCAGCGCGTCAGTCAGGGACTCGGGCAACTCCAGCGCCTCCAGGCGTGCGCCCGACAGTTCGCTGAGTTGCAGGCCCAGCTGTTGCAGCACATGGCTCTGCCGCTTCATCTCCGATTTGCTGGGCCGATCATCTTCCTCCTCGGCCTGCGCTTCGTTCGGCAGTTCGGAGTCGAGGTCGGGATCGGGGTTCGGAGCCAGGGAAGGGGGCGAGGGAGGCGCGCGACGCATGAAGGAGAGGGCCTGGGAAAAGGCCGTTGTCGAGGCGGGGCGCCTCGGGGCTGCAGATCGCTATGATTGTCCCGCAATTCAGCCCACGCGCCCCTCTTGCCGCCAGCCGCGACTGCAAGGGGCGCCGTGGCATTTCCTCATAACAAGCACGAGCCGCCTCCGATGACCTCCTCTTCGTCGCCCACCACGTCCCAGGGCTTTGCCTATTCCCGCGAGCAGTTCCAGCAGATCGTCGACGATGTGCTGGGCATGGCCAAGGCGCTGGGCGCCAGCGACGCAGGCGCCGAGGTGTCCGAAGGCAGCGGCCTGAGCGTCTCGGTGCGCATGGGCGAGGTCGAGAACGTCGAGCGCAACCGCGACAAATCGGTCGGCGTGTCGGTCTACCTGGGCCAGCGCCGCGGCAATGCCAGCACCTCCGACTTCTCGCACACCGCGCTGCAGCAGACGGTGCAGGCCGCCTACGACATTGCCCGCTTCACCGCCGAAGATCCTGCGGCCGGCCTGCCGGATGCCGAAGACCTGGCGACGGCCGAAGAGGTGGCCCGCGAACTGGACCTGTTCCACCCCTGGGCGCTGGACGCTGACACTGCCGCCGCTCTGGCGCGCCGCACGGAGGACGCGGCCCTGAAGCTGGACAAGCGCATCACCAACTCCGAAGGCGGTGCGGTCTCGGCCCAGCAGTCGCACTTCTGGGCCGGCAACAGCCGCGGCTTCCGTGGTGGGTATGCCAGCTCGCGGCATTCGCTGTCGGTCTCGCCGATTGCCGGCAAGGGCGCCCACATGCAGCGCGACTACTGGTACAGCTCGATGCGCAACGCGCTGGACCTGGCCGCGCCGGAGGCGGTGGGCCGCTACGCCGCGGAGCGTGCGCTGTCGCGCCTGAAGTCGCGCAAGATCGCCACCTGCGAGGTGCCGGTGCTGTTCGAGTCCACCGTGGCCGCCGGGCTGCTGGGCGCTTTTGTGCAGGGCACCAGCGGCGGCGCGCTGTACCGCAAGGCCAGCTTCCTGCAGGACAGCCTGGGCAAGGCCGTCTGGGCCGACCACATCGACGTGCTGGAAGACCCGTTCGAGCGCGGTGCCAAGGGCAGTGCGCCGTTTGACGATGAGGGCGTGCGCACCAGGGCGCGCCAGGTGGTGCAGGGCGGCGTGGTGCAGGGCTATTTCCTGTCCAGCTATTCGGCTCGCAAGCTGGACATGAAGACTACCGGCCATGCCGGTGGCTCGCAGAACCTGCGTCTCACCAGCCGGCTGACCCAGCCCGGCGACCACCTCGAAGAGATGCTGCGCAAGCTGCACCGCGGCCTGTTCGTCACAGAGCTGATGGGCCAGGGCGTGAACTACGTGACCGGCGACTACTCGCGCGGCGCGGCCGGGTATTGGGTCGAGAACGGCCAGATCGCCTTCCCGGTGCACGAGATCACCATTGCCGGCCAGCTGCAGCACATGCTGCGCAGCATCGTCGCGGTCGGCACCGACACCTACAACCTCGGCGCGAAAACGGTAGGTTCTGTCCTGCTCGACAAGATGAAGATCGCCGGCAGCTGAGAGATGGTGCACCCGGCTTCGCGAGTGCGCAAAGCTGGGGTGTTGCCGTCCGTCACACAGGGGCTTCCACCGGGGAAGCCTGCAGGGGACGACTCCTAGAATTCCTGGCACTCAAGCAGCAATTCTCAGGAGACAACTCGATGATCGAACGACGTTCGTTTGTGCGTGGCGCGGGGCTGGCTGGCGTGCTGGCGGCCGGCAGCGCGCCGGCCATCGTGCACGCGCAGGCCACCCTGCGCTGGCGCGTGGCTTCCAGCTTCCCGAAGTCGCTGGACACGATTTTTGGCGCCGGCGAAGTCTTCGCCAAGAAGGTCGGCGAGATGACTGGCGGCAAGTTCCAGATCACCGTGCACGCTGCGGGTGAACTGATGCCGCCGCTGGGTGTCGTGGACGGCGTGCAGAACGGCACCGTCGAGGCCTGCCACACGGTGCCTTATTACTTCTTCGGCAAGGACCCGACCTTTGCCATCGGCGCGGCCATTCCGTTTGGCCTTAACAGCCGGCAGATGAGCGCGTGGATGTTCGAGGGCAACGGCCTGAAGCTGATGCGCGAGTTCTACGACGGCTACAACATCGTCAACTTCCCCTGCGGCAACACCGGTGCGCAGATGGGCGGCTGGTTCCGCAAGGAGATCAAGTCGCTGGACGACATGAAGGGCCTGAAGTTCCGCATTGGCGGCTTCGCCGGCAAGATCGTCGAACGCCTGGGCGCGGTGCCGCAGAACCTGCCGGGCAGCGAGATCTACCAGGCACTGGAAAAAGGCACGATCGACGCGGCCGAATGGGTCGGCCCCTACGACGACCAGAAGCTGGGCTTCTACAAGGTTGCGCCTTACTACCTCTACCCCGGCTGGTGGGAGGGCGGCCCGCAGGTCGACCTGTTCATCAACAAGAAGGCCTACGAGAGCCTGTCGGCCGAGTACAAGGCCATCGTCGAAGCGGCCAGCGCCTACGCGCATGTGGACATGCAGGCCAAGTACGACGCTCGCAACCCGCCGGCACTCAAGCAGCTGGTGGCGTCGAACACCAAGCTGATCGCCTTCCCCAAGGCCATCATGGACGCTGCGTTCAAGACCTCAATGGAGGTCTATGCCGAGTTGAACAGCAGCAACCCGGCCTGGAAGAAGATCTACAGCGACTACGACGCCTTCCGTCGCGACCAGAACCTGTGGTTCCGCTTCACCGAAGCCCGTTTCGACAGCTTCATGCAGGCGCAGAAGCTCTGAGCAACAGCGTCTCGGCAATGAGCAAAGGGCGACCTTCGGGCCGCCCTTTTTGCGTCGGTGTTGCCCCGCTCAGGGCTTGGCTGCCGGCGTCTTGAAAACGTCCATCGGGTCGGGTTCGGACGCCGCTTCCGACGCGCCTTCGGGCACCGGGAAATCGGGCATGGAGGCCGCTTCATCGGACGGCGCCGCGCCCATGTTCTGCAGCGTCTCGGTCGCCTTGTTCAGGTCCAGCACCTGCGGCTTGTCCAGGAAGATCGTGACCGACTGCGGCACGAAGATCACGATGGCCACCAGGATCAGCTGCATCAGCACCCAGGGCACGGCGCCGAGGTAGATGTCCTTGGATTCGACCTTGCGCGGAATGGCGCCGTTCTTGAACAGCGAGTCGGCAATGCCACGCAGGTAGAACAGCGCAAAGCCGAACGGCGGGTGCATGAAGCTGGTCTGCATGTTCACGCACAGCATCACGCCGAACCAGACCAGGTCGATGCCCATCTTCTCGGCCACCGGCCCGAGCAGCGGCAGGATGATGAAGGCGATCTCGAAGAAGTCGAGGAAAAACGCCAGGAAGAAGATGAAGATGTTGACGACGATCAGGAAGCCGATCTGGCCGCCCGGCAGGCCAGACAGCATGTGCTCGATCCAGCGCCCGCCGTCCACGCCCTGGAAGACCAGCGAGAAGACGCGCGAGCCGATCAGGATGTAGACCACCATCGCGGTGATGCGTGCGGTGCTGTACATCGCGTCGCGCACCAGCGGCCAGGTCAGCCGCCCGTACATGCCGGCCAGGATGAAGGCGCCGACCGCGCCCATCGCGCCGGCTTCGGTGGGTGTGGCGACGGCCGTGTCCAGCCCCGGCAGGCCGCCCATGCTGCCCAGCACGGCGAAGATCAGGATGGCCGACGGGATGATGCCGCGCAGGCACTTGGCCCACAGCGCCCAGCCCAGCAGCGTGCGGCTTTCCTTGGGCACTCCGGGCACATGTTCCGGCCTCACGCGGCTCAGCACGAAGGTGTAGAGCGCGAAGATCAGCACCTGCAGGATGGACGGGCCCCAGGCGCCCTTGTACATGTCGCCCACCGAGCGCCCGAGCTGGTCGGCCAGCACCACCAGCACGAGAGACGGCGGCACGATCTGCGTGATGGTGCCCGAGGCCGCCAGCACGCCGGTGGCGTAGCGCATGTTGTAGCCGTAGCGCATCATCACCGGCAGCGAGATCATCGCCATCGCAATCACCTGGCCGGCCACGGTGCCGGTGATGGCGCCGAGGATGAAGCCGACGATGATCACCGAATAGCCCAGGCCGCCGCGGATCGGGCCGAACAGCTGGCCCATCGAATCCAGCATGTCCTCGGCCAGGCCGCACTTCTCCAGCAGCGTGCCCATCATCGTGAAAAACGGGATGGCCAGCAGCAGGTCGTTGGACAGGATGCCGAAGACGTTCTGCGGCAGCGCGGCCATGAACTCGGCCGGGAACCAGCCCATGAAGACTGCGAAGATGCCGCAGCCCAGGCCCAGCGCGGCCAGCGAAAACGCGACCGGGAAGCCCAGCAGCATCACGAGGATCAGGCCGGCGAACATCACCGGCGCGAAGTTCTCCATCGCGATCATTGCAGTGGCCTGTCGTAGTGGATGTCCATCTGGTAGATGTTCATCAGCCAGCCCACGCGCTTGATGATTTCACCCAGGCCTTGCAGCAGCATCAGGCCAAAGCCCAGTGGCAGCATCAGCATGGCCGGCCAGCGCACCAGGCCGCCGGCATTGCTGGAGACCTCGCCCGAGAGGAACCAGCGCCAGAACAGCGGCGTGGCGAACCACAGCATCGCCAGCATCACCGGCACCAGGAAAAAGACCAGCCCGAACAGGTCCACCCAGACCTTGCCGCGGCCGCTGAGCCGGGCGTAGAAGATGTCGACCCGCACATGTTCGTTGTGCTGCAGCACGTTGGCCGCACCCAGCATCACGCAGGCGGCGAACAGGTACCACTGGATCTCCAGCCAGCCATTGGAGCTGTAGCCGAAGGCATAGCGCACGACGGCGTTGCCGGCGCTGATGAAGCACGACAGGATGACGGCCCAGCCGGCGAGGCGGGCGAAGCGGGTGTTCAGCCAGTCAATGCCGTGGGCAAGGGCGAGCAGGGCTTTCATGCGGGCCTCCGGCGCGGAGGCAAGGCGGAGCAGGCAAACGACATGGCCGCTTTCGGTGAGCAAATGGAAAGGCGCACGGGAAAACGTGCGCCATCTGCTTCACTGTATCGGCTGATGCGGGCCTTCCGCCCTGGGCACAGGCGTGCTCAGGGAAAGCCACTATGAGGCCGTCACCAGTGGCGCCGGCCTCTGAATGCTCAGGCTGCGCCGCTGGATTGGAACAGCTTGGTCGAGCGTGCGCCGGAGCGGCAGAAGGCCAGCAGCGGGCGCGGCAGTTCGGCCATCAGCGCGCCAAATGCGGCGATTTCTTCGGGCGACTGGTAGACGCCACTGACGGGCAGGTGGCGATAGCTCAGGCCGGCGGCTTGCGCAGCCGCTTCGACCTGCGCGCTGGTCGGCTGCTCGGGGCCGCCTTCGCCGTCGGGGCGGTTGTTGATGACGCTGCGAAAGCCCAGCCGGGCCAGTTCGGCCATCGCCGCGGGTTCGAGTTGCGGGGCGACGTAGACGTCGGCGGTCAGCGCGCGGATCGGCAGTTGGGTGTTCATGTCGTTGTTCTCCGAATGTTCAAGGATTCAGGGCTTTCTTGACAGCGGCCGAGACCAGGCCCATGTCGGCCTTGCCTGCGAGCTGGGTCTTCACCGCGCCCATGACCTTGCCCATGTCGCCCGGGCCCTTGGCGCCCAGCGAGGCGACCAGCGCGGCCACTTCGGCGTCAATCTGCTCGGCCGACAGGCGCTCGGGCAGGTAGGCCGACAGCACCTTCAGCTCCGCGGCTTCCTTGTCGGCCAGGTCCTGGCGGCCGCCTTGCTCGAAGGCGGTGATGGAGTCCTTGCGCTGCTTGATCATCTTGTCGATCAGGCCGATCACCATCGCGTCGTCCAGCGTCACGCGCTCGTCGACTTCCTTCTGCTTGCAGGCCGCCAGCAGCAGGCGGATGGTGGCCAGGCGCTCGCTGTCCTTGGCGCGCATCGCCGTCTTCATGTCTTCGGTGATCTGGTCCTTGAGGCTCATGGCTCGTCCTTGTGGCGTTCTTGTCGGGTGCCTCGTGATGCGAAGCAGCCCAACATTGTCCTCCGGTTCAAACCGATTCCAGCGCCAAGAGCTCTTCCACCGTCTGGCGGCGGCGGATCAGCCGTGCCTCGCCGCCGTCGACCAGCACTTCGGCGATCAGCGGCCGGCTGTTGTAGTTGGAGGACATCGACGCGCCATAGGCGCCTGTGTCGTGCAGCACCAGCAGGTCGCCCACGCGCGCCTGCGGCAGCTCGCGCTGCAGCACCACGCCGCCTTCGCCCTGCGTGAACACGTCACCTGACTCGCACAGCGGCCCTGCGACCACGCTGGCTTGCAGCGGCCGCGCAGAGAGGTCTTCTGCCGCATCGGCCGGGATCAGGCTCATCTCATGGTGGCTGCCGTACATGGCCGGGCGCATCAGGTCGGAGAAGCCAGCGTCCACCAGCACGAAATCGTTGCCGCCCATGCGCTTGGTGGCACGTACCTCGGCCAGCAGCACGCCGGATTCGGCCACCAGGTAGCGGCCCGGTTCCAGCTCCAGCTTGACCGGCTGGCCCAGGTGGCTGGCGATCTCGCGGCGGGCGGCGTCCCAGAGGCTGAAGTAGTGCGCGGTGTCGATGCGCGGCTCGCCATCCCGGTAGGGAATGGACAGCCCGCCGCCGGCCGAGATGGCTTCGAGCTTCACGCCGGTCTGCTTGACCAGCGCAACCATGGCCGCGCAAACCTGCTGCAGGTGGGAGTAGTCCACGCCCGAGCCGATGTGCATGTGCAGGCCGACCAGGTGCAGCTTGTGCAGGCCGATGCGGGCCAGCGCAGCGGGCAGGTCGCTGTGCCAGATGCCGTGCTTGCTGTGCTCGCCGCCGGTGTTGGTCTTGTTGCTGTGGCCGTGGCCGAAGCCGGGGTTGATGCGCAGCCAGACCGCGTGGCCGGGTGAGCGCGCGCCGAGCTGGTCCAGCATGTCGATCGAGCCGGCGTTGACGGGGATCTTGTGGCGGATCACGGTGTCCAGCGTCGCCGCGTCGAACAAGTCGGCGGTGAAGACGATGCCCGACGCGCCTTGGGCATTCGGCTCGGCGCTGTAGCCCGCGGCCAGTGCGCGCTCGATCTCGCCACGCGAGACTGCGTCCACCACCACGCCTTGTGCGCGCATCAGCCGCAGCAAATGGGTGTTGGAGTTGGCCTTTTGCGCGAAGCGCACGGTGTTGAAGGCCTGCAGGTCGGCAATGCGCTCGCGGATGGTGGCTGCGTCATAGACCCACAGCGGCGTGCCGTGTTCACGGGCCAGCGCGCGCAGCTGGGCGGCGGAAAAGGGTGAGCGGGACGGGTTCATCGCGGCATCATGCCGTTGGCAATCCATATTGCAAAATGCTCAGATGTCGGCCATTCATTCATTCTGGATATGAAACTCACGCACCGCCAGGTCGAGGTGTTCCGCGCGGTGATGACCACCGGCCATGTCACGCGCGCGGCCGAACTGCTGCACAGCTCGCAGCCCACGGTCAGCCGCGAGCTGGCGCGGCTGGAGCAGGTGCTGGGACTGGCGCTGTTCGAGCGCGTGAAAGGGCGGCTGCGGCCCACGGTGCGGGCGCTGGCGCTGCTGGAAGAGGTGGAGCAGTCCTATGTGG
>NZ_VIDT01000160.1 GCF_006519715.1 Ideonella azotifigens | reverse complement strand
GCCAGCGGGTTCACGACCTGGAAAGTGTCCAGCGCGTAGCCGGTACGCGTGGTGTGCACCTTGGCATCCTGGATCGAGAAGCCGGTGCTGTCGAAATAGCCGCAGATGCGGGCAAACAGGTCCGGCCGGTCCTGGGCATAGACCAGCACCTGCAGCCCTTCGCCGATGGGCGAGGGCCGGGCCCGGACGATGGGCTTGTCCGTCGCCAGGTGGCGCCACAGCGAGCGGGCATGCCAGGCCACTTCCGAGCCGTCGTGCCGCGCGAAGTAGCTGACCTCCAGCGTGGCCCACAGCGGCTCCTCGGTGCCCGGCAGCGCCGAGTGCAGCGCGAGCAGGTGGCGAGCCTCCTGCTTGCGGGCCTCGATCTCGGCGTCCGCGTTCGGCGCCGCGCCGCCCAGCGCACGCAGCGTGAGCCGGAACAGGTCTTCCAGCAGCTTGGCCTTCCAGGCGTTCCACACCTTCGGGCTGGTGCCGCGGATGTCGGCCACCGTCAGCAGGTACAGCGCGGTGAGGTGGCGAGCGTCGCCCACGTGGCGGGCAAAGGCGGCGATCACGTCCGCGTCCGACAGGTCTTCCTTCTGCGCCACACGGCTCATCGTCAGGTGTTCGCGCACCAGGAATTCGACCAGCGCGGCGTCGGCCTTGTCGATGCCGTGGTCGCGGCAGAAGCGCCGCACCTCGGTGCCGCCCAGCTCGGAATGGTCGCCGCCGCGGCCCTTGGCCACGTCGTGGAACAAGGCTGCGATGTAGAGCAGCCAGGGCTTGTCCCAGTTCGCCGCCAGCTGGGCGCAGAACGGGTATTCGTGGGCATGCTCGGGAATGAAGAAGCGGCGCACATTGCGCAGCACCATCAGGATGTGCTGGTCCACCGTGTAGACGTGGAACAGGTCATGCTGCATGCGGCCGACGATGGCCCGGAACACCCACAGGTAGCGGCCCAGCACCGAGGTCTGGTTCATCAGCCGGAAGGCGTGGGTCTGGCCCTCGGGCTGCTGCAGGATCTCCATGAACAGCGCGTGGTTCACCGGGTCGCGCCGGAAGCTGCTGTTCATCACGTTGCGGGCGTTGTAGAGCGCGCGCAGCGTGCGGGCCGACAGACCCTTGATGCCGGGTGTCTGCTGGTAGATCAGGAAGGTTTCGAGGATGGCATGCGGACTGTCCAGGTAAAGGTCGTCGCGGATGACCTCCAGCATGCCGGCCCGGTCGAGGAAGCGGGCGTTGATCGGCCGCATCGGCGCCGTCTCCGAGCCCATGATGCGTTCCTCGATGTTCAGCATCAGGATCTGGTTCAGCTGGGTCACCGCCTTGGCGGCCCAGTAGTAGCGCCGCATCAGCACTTCCGAGGCGCGCTCGTTGCCGGTGCCGTGGTAGCCGAAGCTCTCGGCCACGGCGGTCTGCAGGTCGAACACCAGCCGGTCTTCGCGCCGGCCCGCCACCAGGTGCAGGCGCGCGCGGATCAGCTTCAACGTGCCTTCCTGGCGCTGCAGCTGCTTGACCTCGAACTGCGTCATCAGCCCCTTGGCCGCCAGCTCGCCCCAGGTCTTGCCCAGGCCTGCGGCGCGGGCCACCCACATCACCACCTGCAGGTCGCGCAGGCCGCCCGGGCTTTCCTTGCAGTTGGGCTCCAGCGAGTAGGGCGTGTCTTCGTACTTGACGTGGCGCTGGCGCATTTCCAGCGCCTTGGCGCGCAGGAAGGCCACCGGGTCCATGGCTTCGTCGGTCGCGCGGCGGAAGCGGGTGAACAGGCGGCGCGGGCCGCAGAGGAAGCGGCTTTCCAGCAGCGCCGTCTGGACCGTCACGTCATTGCGGGCTTCGCCCACGCATTCGTCCACCGTGCGCACCGAGGAGCCGATCTCCAGCCCGATGTCCCAGCAGCCGGTGATGAAGTCCGACACGCCCGCCTGGCAGGCCGGGTCGGCCTCGGCACCGGCCGGCAGCAGCACCAGCACGTCAATGTCGGAATAGGGGCACAGCTCACCACGCCCGTAGCCGCCCACCGCCACCAGCACTGCGCCCCGCGGCAGGCAGGACTGGAACCACAGCTGGGCCAGCGTCGCGTCCACATGCCGGGCCAGCGCCCGTGCCAGTCGCGCTGCGCTGGTGACCGTGGGCCTGGCCTCGCGGAAATGGGTCAGCAAGGCCGCCTTGCCGTCCTTGAAGCGGCGGCGCAGCTCGGCCACCGGCACGGCGGCCTGCGGCGGGATCGGCGGCTGGATGACGGACTCTAGGACTGCAGACATCCGGTTTGTTCAGCCGTTGACGAAGGCCGGCGGGGGCGGGCTGCCTGCGGAAACCGTCAGCACTTCATAGCCGGTCTCGGTCACGACGATGGTGTGTTCCCACTGGGCCGACAGCGAGCGGTCCTTGGTGACGATGGTCCAGCCGTCCCCGGCTTCCTTGATCTCGCGGCGGCCGGCGTTGACCATCGGCTCGATGGTGAAGACCATGCCTGGCACCAACTCTTCCAGCGTGCCCGGGCGGCCATAGTGCAGCACCTGCGGCTCCTCGTGGAACTTCAGGCCGATGCCGTGGCCGCAGAACTCGCGCACGATGGAAAAACCCTGGTTCTCGGTGAAGGTCTGGATCGAATGGCCGATGTCGCCCAGGCGCGCGCCCGGCTTGACCTTGACAATGCCCTTCCACATGGCCTCATACGTCAGCGCGCACAGGCGCTTGGCGGCAATCGAGCCTTCACCCACGACGAACATCCGGCTGGTGTCGCCGTGCCAGCCGTCCTTGATGACGGTGACGTCGATGTTGACGATGTCGCCATTCTTCAGCGGCCTGTCGTTCGGAATGCCGTGGCAGACCTGGTGGTTGATCGAGGTGCAGACCGACTTTGGGTAGGGCGTGTAGCCCGGCGGCTGGTAGTTCAGCGGCGCGGGAATGCCACCCTGCACGTTCACGATGTGGTCGTGGGCCAGCTTGTCCAGCGCTTCGGTCGTGATCCCGGGCTTGACGTACGGGGTCAGCATGTCCAGCACTTCCGAGGCCAGGCGGCCTGCGACGCGCATGCCTTCGATGTCGGCTGCGGATTTCAGGGTGATCGTCATCCACTGATTATCCCATCGCATCGTAAAATGCCGGGTTTCCACGGGCGCAACTGGGGAACCAAGTCAGCAGATGGTGGGCATTCCTGCCGCTGGCTTTGTCACCAGACCCCGCAACCCGCGCCCGCACCGCCGCCAACCGACGGAACCCCATGTCCACAGCTTCCAAGCACCTGATGCACTTCGAGGGCGGCAACGCCCTTTCCGCGTTTCGCGCCGCCGCTTTGCTGCCGGCCCTGCAGGCCGCATGCCCGCGCATCGCTGGCGTGTCCGCCCGCCATGTGCACTGGGTCTGGAGCGACGCCCCGCTGGCGGCCGACGCGCACCAGAAGCTGGCCGAGCTGCTGACCTACGGCGACGCCTACGAGGCGCAGGCCGAGGGCGAACTGATCGTCGTGCTGCCGCGCCTGGGTACCGTCTCGCCCTGGGCCTCGAAGGCGACCGACATCGCCCACAACTGCGGCCTGCCGATCCACCGCGTCGAGCGCGTGACCGAATTCCGCCTCACGCTGAAAAGCGGTTTGATGAGCACGCTGACCGGCGGCAACAAGCCGATGACGGCCGATGAGCGTGCGGCCTGTGCGCTGCTGCTGCACGACCGCATGACCGAAAGCGTGGTCTTCGAGCGCGAAGCCTCGCAGCACTTGTTCGACGACAAGGCCGCCGAGCCACTGGCCCATGTGGACGTGATCGGCCAGGGTCGCGCGGCCTTGGTCAAGGCCAACAGCGAATTCGGCCTGGCGCTGTCCGACGACGAGATCGACTACCTGGTGAGCGCCTTCACCACGCTCAAGCGCAACCCCAGCGACGTCGAGCTGATGATGTTCGCCCAGGCCAACAGCGAACACTGCCGCCACAAGATCTTCAACGCCGAGTTCCGCATTGACGGTGAGGCCCAGCCGCTGTCGATGTTCGGCATGATCCGCAACACCGAGAAGCTGAACTCGCAGCACACCATCATTGCGTACAACGACAACGCCGCGGTGATGGAAGGCGGCCCGGTCGAACGCTGGCTGCCTGAATCCTCAACTGCGGGTTTCACCGACGCCCCGAAGTACGGTGCTCGCGAGGAAACCGCGCACGTGCTGATGAAGGTCGAGACGCACAACCACCCGACCGCCATCTCGCCGTTCCCCGGCGCCTCCACCGGTGCCGGCGGCGAGATCCGCGACGAAGGCGCGACCGGCCGTGGCGCACGCCCCAAGGCGGGCCTGACCGGCTTCAGTGTCTCCAACCTGAACCTGCCCGGCACCAATGAGCCCTGGGAACAAACGCCCTACGGCAAGCCCGAGCACATTGCCAGCCCGCTGCAGATCATGACCGAGGGCCCGCTGGGCGGGGCAGCGTTCAACAACGAATTCGGCCGGCCCGCGCTGGGCGGCTACTTCCGCGTCTACGAGCAGACCGTGGGCGAGGGCGCAGACGGCAGCGAAAACGCCATCCGCCGCGGCTACCACAAGCCCATCATGATCGCCGGCGGCCTGGGCATGATCTCGGACGGCCAGACCAGGAAGCTGCCGTTTGCCGCCGGCACGCTGCTGGTGCAGCTGGGCGGCCCGGGCATGCGCATCGGCATGGGCGGCGGCGCCGCCAGCTCGATGGCGGCCGGCACCAACACCGCGTCGCTGGACTTCGACTCGGTACAGCGTGGCAACCCCGAGATCCAGCGCCGCGCGCAGGAGGTCATCAACCACTGCTGGAGCCTGGGCGAAGGCAATCCCATCGTGGCGATCCACGACGTGGGCGCCGGTGGCATCTCCAACGCCTTCCCGGAGCTGGTGGACGGCGCCGGCAAGGGTGCGCGTTTCGACATGCGCCAGGTGCCGCTGGAAGAATCCGGCCTGGCGCCCAAGGAAATCTGGTGCAACGAGAGCCAGGAGCGCTACACGCTGGCCATCGACCCGTCCAAGCTGGCGCTGTTCGAGCAGATGTGCGAGCGCGAGCGCTGCCCGTTTGCCATCGTCGGCGTGGCGACTGACGAGCCCGAGCTGATCCTCGAAGACGGCCCCGGCGGCGAGCGCGTGATCGACATGCCGATGGACGTGCTGCTGGGCAAGCCGCCCAAGATGCTGCGCGACGTGAAAAGCGTGGCCCGCCAGCTGCCCGCGTTGGATCTGACCGGCGTGCCGCTGGAAAAAGCCGCACGCGACGTGCTGCGCCACCCCACCGTGGCCAGCAAGCGCTTCCTGGTCACCATCGGCGACCGCACCGTGGGCGGCATGAACCACCGCGACCAGATGGTCGGCCCCTGGCAGGTGCCGGTGGCGGACTGCGCCGTGACGCTGGCCGACTACAAGGGCTTCCGCGGCGAGGCCATGAGCATGGGCGAGCGCACGCCGCTGGCCGCACTCGACGCACCGGCCTCCGGCCGCATGGCCGTGGCCGAGGCCATCACCAACCTGCTGGCCGCGCCGTTCGAGCTGAGCCGCGTGAAGCTCAGCTGCAACTGGATGGCCGCCTGCGGCGAGCCGGGTGAAGACGCTGCGCTGTACGAAACCGTCAAAGCCGTGGGCATGGAACTCTGCCCGGCGCTGGGCATCTCGGTGCCGGTCGGCAAGGACAGCCTGTCGATGCGCACCCGCTGGCAGGACGACGGCCAGACCAAGCAAGTGGTCGCGCCGGTCTCGCTGATCGTCACCGCCTTCGCCTCGCTGGAAGACGTGCGTGGCACGCTGACACCGCAGCTGCAGGACGGTGACACCACGCTGATCCTGGTCGACCTCGGCCAGGGCCAGGCCCGCATGGCCGGCTCCATCCTGGCGCAGACGCTGCAGCGCTTCGGCGACAGCGTGCCGGATCTGGACGACCCCGCGCTGCTGAAGAACCTGGTCGCCGCCATCAACGCGCTGCGCAGCGAGGCCAAGCTGCTGGCCTACCACGACCGCTCGGACGGCGGCCTGTGGGCAGCAGCCTGCGAAATGGCCTTTGCCGGCCGCCGCGGCGTGAGCCTGAACGTGGACATGCTGGTCACCGAAGGCGACGGCATTTCCGACAGCCGCGCCGAGATGGGCGACTCGAAGAACTGGGCCAGCCAGGTGAGTGGCCGCCGCGAGGAACTGACGCTGAAGGCGCTGTTCAACGAAGAGCTGGGCGCGCTGATCCAGGTCAAGACCACCGACCGCGACGCCGTGCTGGGCACGCTGCGCGCGCATGGCCTGTCCAAGCACAGCCACGTCGTCGGCAAGACCAACGACAAGGGCGTGATCGAAGTCTGGCGCGATGCCAAGAGCCAGTTCAGTGCGCCGCTGGCCGAGTTGCAGCAGCAGTGGGACGAGGTCAGCTGGCGCATTGCACGCCAGCGCGACAACCCCGTTTGCGCCGACAGCGAACACGCGCTGGCCGGCAGCGGCGACGCAGGCCTGCACCTGTCCTTGACCTTCGACCCGAAGGAAGACGTGGCCGCGCCATTCATCCTGAAGAGCACCACCCGCCCGAAGATCGCCATCCTGCGCGAGCAGGGCGTCAACAGCCACGTGGAGACCAGCTACGTCTTCAACCTGGCCGGCTTCGACGCGCACGACGTGCACATGAGCGACCTGCAGAGCGGCCGCGCCAGGCTGGCCGACTTCAAGGGCTTTGTCGCCTGCGGCGGCTTCAGCTATGGCGACACGCTGGGCGCCGGCGAAGGCTGGGCCCGCTCGGTCATGTTCAACCCCAAGCTGGCCGAAGACTTCGAGGCCTTCTTCGGTCGGCAAGACACTTTCGCGCTGGGCATCTGCAACGGCTGCCAGATGATGGCGGCGCTGTCGCCCATCATCCCCGGCGCGCAGGACTGGCCGAAGTTCACGCGCAACAAGAGCGAGCAGTTCGAAGGCCGGCTGGCGATGGTCGAGGTGCTGGAAAGCCCGTCCATTTTCTTCCAGGGCATGGCCGGCAGCCGCATGCCGATTGCTGTCGCCCACGGTGAAGGTTTTGCCGACTTCTCGCAACGCGGCAACGCGGGAACCGTGAAGCGCGCCATGCGATGGGTCGACGGCAACGGCCAGCCCACCGAGGTCTACCCGCTGAACCCCAACGGCAGCCCCGACGGCCTCACCTCCGTCACCACCGCCGACGGCCGCTTCACCGTGCTGATGCCGCACCCCGAGCGCGTGTTCCGCAATGTGCTGATGAGCTGGACCGGTGGCCCGGTCGACGAGCTGAGCCCGTGGATGCGCATGTTCCGCAATGCCCGTAAGTGGGTGGGCTGAAAGCCTGGTGAAGCCTGAGCGAGATCAGGCCGCCGGGGCGTATTGCTCCGCTCATGTCCTCCGACCAGGCTGCGCCTGCTCTCCCCCTTTACTTCGCTGCGCAACACGCCCCACCGTCCTGATCCGGCACGGGTATTGGCTGTGCGACGGTCGCCAAGTCCAAGCCTTTGCAGGCAAGGGCGTTGGGTGACTGCTGAAGCGAAGTAAAGGAGGAGACTGGGCGCAGTCCAGTCGGGGGAGCGGAAGCAGTTACCCAATGCGTCTGCACGCACCAACCGAAGCAGGACATCCCTGAACTTCAGTTTCCCAGCAGTTCCCCCGCTGGGTGCAGCCCCTTCACCGAGTCACAAAACACCTTCACGATCATCAGGATGGGCACGCCGAGCAGCATGCCCCACACGCCCCAGAGCCAGCCCCAGAACAGGATGCCGATGAAGACGGCCACGGGGTTCAGGCGGCTGGTGCGGCTGGTCAGCCAGGGGGCGAGCAACTGGCCGGTGATGAAGCGGATGCCGAGTGACAGGCCGGCGATCAGCAGGGTGGATTCCAGCGTGCCCAGCTGCATCAGCGCGACCAGCGCCGCGCCGCCGGTCACCACCACGGTGCCCACGTAAGGCACCAGGTTGCAGACGGCGGCGACCAGGCCCCAGACCGCCGCGTGCTGCAGTCCAGCGGCCCAGAAGGCCAGGCCGGTGGTGAGGCCGACGATGGCGCTCAGCACCAGTTGCACCATCAGATAGCGTTGGACCTGGCGCACCACTTCGTCCAGCGCCTGCACGGTGACCTTCTTGTGCGTCAGCGTCGGCCCGGCGAGGCGGACCATCTTGCGGCGGAAGTTGGTGCCGGAGGCGAGCAGGAAATAAGTCAGCAGGCAGACCGCGGCGGCCTGGCCGCCCAGGCCGAGCAGGCCCAGCGTGCCGGTCCACACATAGTCCTTGACGTTGAACTTGGGCTTGACCGTCTGCACCATCAGCACGCCCTTGGTGTTGGCGGCGCTGGCGGTGAGGGCGTTTTCGTCAGCGGCCTGCTCCAGCTGGGCCGCAGCCTTCTGAACACGTTCCAGCGCGCCGGGCTCGTTGCTGTGGCGGGCCTTCAGCGTCTGGCGAAGCTTCTGCGCGGCCTCGGGCAGCGACTCCATCAGCTGCGACGCGTCGTCGGCCAGCGCGTAGCCGGTCCAGCCCAGCCCGCCGACGATGGATGAAACAACCAGCGCGGCGCCCAGCCAGCGCGGCAGCCGCCACCTGGCCAGCCGCGTCACCACCGGCGACAGCGCGTAGTTGAAGATCACGCTGAACAGCACCGGGATGCACACAGCCGCTGCCCAGTGCAGCGTGTAGATGCACAACAGCGTGGCCATGATGGTCAGCGCCGCGGAAGGGCCGGTCGGCCGCCAGCGCGGCGGTGCCACCTGCACATCGACGTGGGCAGGCACCGGCACGGACAAGGTGGCCGGTTCAAGTTCCGCAGCGGGTTGTTGTAGCAAGTGATCCTCCGGCGAACAGCAGGCACGGCTGCGGCCAGGAAGGGACGCTGCCGATGCAGTCGTGGGTTGTTGGCCACGCGACCTTGCGAGGCTACGCCCCGGCGGTCGGCTTTCAAGTCGGCCAGACCGCGCAACGCTTGTAGGCTCAGTCCGATGACGGCCGCGGCACTGCCTTCGCCGCAGCAGTAGGGCCCAGCCTACGCAAAGGCCCGCCTGCGGCCGACGCTGGGAGACAGGCCGCGCTTTGATACTCGGTCCCGTCTGGCCGCCGGTCAGTGGTTGGAGAAGCTCTTGCTCGCTGTCATCGTGCCTGCGCACAACGAAGAGGCTCACCTGGATGCCTGCCTGGCCGCGCTGCGGTTGGCCACCGCCTGCCCCGAGCTCCATGGCGAGCCCGTGGCCTTGATCGTGGCGCTGGACAGCTGCAGCGACCGCAGCGAAGCCATTGCGCTGCGCCACGGCGCCGAGGTCATCGCGGTTCAGGCACGCAACGTCGGTGCTGCCAGGGCTGCCGGTGCGATGCGTGCGCTGTCGCTCGGTGCCCGCTGGCTGGCCTTCACTGACGCCGACACCCTGGTCGCGCCCGATTGGCTCAGCACCCAGCTGGATCTGAATTGCGACGCCGTTTGCGGCACCGTGGCCATCACCGACTGGGGCTTGCACTGCGAGGCAACCCGCCGCCACCACGACGCGCTCTACACCGACGCCGATGGCCACCGGCACATCCACGGTGCCAACCTCGCCGTCAGTGCGCGGGCCTATGTGGACGCAGGCGGCTTCCCGCCGCTGGTCAGCAGCGAAGACGTGGCGCTGGT
>NZ_VIDT01000016.1 GCF_006519715.1 Ideonella azotifigens | reverse complement strand
TATCCCGGCGAGCCGCTGCGTGCGCTGGCCTTGACGCCTCTGGCGGCGGTCAAGGTGGTGATCCTGGGCCAGGACCCGTACCACGGGCCGGGTCAGGCCGAGGGCTTGTCGTTTTCGGTCCCGCCGGGCGTCAAGCCGCCACGCAGCCTGGGCAACATCTTTGTCGAGTTGCAACGTGACCTGGGGCTGAAGCCGCCCGGCCATGGGCACTTGCTGAAGTGGGCGCAGCGCGGCGTGCTGCTGCTGAACACTTCGCTCACGGTGGAAGATGGGCAGCCGGGCAGCCATGCCAAGCGCGGCTGGGAAGCGCTGACCGATGCGCTGATCCTGGCGCTTGCCCAGCGTGCAGCGCCGACCGTCTTCATGCTGTGGGGCGGTCACGCCCAGGCCAAAGCCGGACTGATCGAGCAGGCGGCGCCTGGGCGGCATCTGCTGCTGCAGTCGAATCACCCTTCGCCGCTGTCGGCGCGTCGGCCGCCCGTGCCCTTCATTGGCTGTGGGCATTTCTCGGCCGCCATGGCGGCGGTGCCTGGCCTGGACTGGTCTTTGGATTGAGCCAGGCCGGCGCCTGCCTTGGCGCTGCGATGTTGCGTTGCACCACCGCGCTGGAGGCTTGTTTTCGCAAATAAAAGCATGCTATAGTCTGTGGCTCTGCACGGAGGGGTGGCCGAGTGGTTAAAGGCAGCAGACTGTAAATCTGCCCGCTAACGCGTACGCTGGTTCGAATCCAGCCTCCTCCACCAGGCAGGGCACAATTCGAGGAACGAATCCCCGCGGGAGTAGTTCAATGGTAGAACCTTAGCCTTCCAAGCTAATGACACGGGTTCGATTCCCGTTTCCCGCTCCATGAGCGAGGCCGTGGGGTTGTGGCGTCAGGTCGGCCTGTTGGGCTGGCTGGATGCTCGGGTTGTGTGTGAGTGGTGTGTGAATTCGTCGGCACTGGTCTGGGTGTGTCGGGATGCATCAAGTTCCCAGGATGCGCTTCCAGACCTGTGTCGATGCCCATGTGGCTCAGTGGTAGAGCACTCCCTTGGTAAGGGAGAGGTCGCGCGTTCGATCCGCGCCATGGGCACCACCGCTTTCGATGTCGTTTTTTTGATCTCGACCGCCGCAGGAGCGCAAGATGGCAAAAGGCAAGTTTGAACGGACCAAGCCGCACGTGAACGTGGGCACGATTGGTCACGTGGACCATGGCAAGACGACGCTGACGGCGGCGATCACGACGATTCTGTCGGCCAAGTTCGGTGGCGAGGCGAAGGCCTACGACCAGATCGATGCGGCGCCGGAAGAAAAGGCGCGCGGCATCACGATCAACACTGCACACGTTGAATACGAGACCGCCAACCGCCACTACGCGCACGTTGACTGCCCGGGCCACGCTGACTATGTGAAGAACATGATCACCGGTGCTGCCCAGATGGACGGCGCGATCCTGGTGTGCTCGGCCGCTGACGGCCCGATGCCGCAGACCCGCGAGCACATCCTGCTGGCGCGTCAGGTGGGCGTTCCCTACATCATCGTGTTCCTGAACAAGTGCGACATGGTGGACGACGCCGAGCTGCTGGAACTGGTCGAAATGGAAGTGCGCGAGCTGCTGTCCAAGTACGACTTCCCGGGCGACGACACCCCCATCGTCAAGGGCTCGGCCAAGCTGGCGCTCGAAGGCGACAAGGGCGAGCTGGGCGAAGGCGCCATCATGGCCCTGGCCGACGCGCTGGACAGCTACATCCCGACGCCTGAGCGCGCCGTGGACGGCTCCTTCCTGATGCCGGTGGAAGACGTGTTCTCGATCTCGGGCCGTGGCACCGTGGTGACCGGCCGTATCGAGCGCGGCATCATCAAGGTCGGCGAATCGATCGAAATCGTCGGCATCAAGGCCACGCAAGTGACCACCTGCACCGGCGTGGAAATGTTCCGCAAGCTGCTGGACCAGGGCATGGCGGGCGACAACGTCGGCATCCTGCTGCGCGGCACCAAGCGTGAAGACGTCGAGCGCGGCCAAGTGCTGTGCAAGCCGGGCAGCGTCAAGCCGCACACCCACTTCACCGCCGAGATCTATGTCCTGTCCAAGGACGAAGGCGGCCGTCACACGCCGTTCTTCAACAACTATCGCCCGCAGTTCTACTTCCGCACGACGGACGTGACCGGCGCGGTGGAACTGCCCAAGGACAAGGAAATGGTCATGCCGGGCGACAACGTCAGCATCACCGTCAAGCTGATCGCCCCGATCGCGATGGAAGAAGGCCTGCGCTTCGCCATCCGTGAAGGTGGCCGCACCGTCGGCGCCGGCGTGGTTGCCAAGATCATCGAGTAATCGAGCAAGTTGAAGGCCACAGGGGTATAGCTCAATTGGCAGAGCGTCGGTCTCCAAAACCGAAGGTTGTAGGTTCGATTCCTACTGCCCCTGCCAGCATCGGCGCTCAGGTCTGAGTTGCCGTTCTGGTCCAAGGCCTGATCAGCCAGCCCGCAGGCCTTGTGCCCGGCGGGCTTTGCTGCTGTTGGGCGCCGGGTGTTCGAGCCCTTGTCGCAGGTTTTACCGGCCCGTCACCCGGATCGCAAGTTGAAAGCAATGTCCACCCCTTCCCAAGTCGAAACCCTCTCCACCGGCGCTGACAAGGCCAAGCTGGCCGCTGTCGCAGTGCTGGTCGTCGGTTCGGTCGTGGCGTTTTACCTGCTGAACCAACAGCCGATGTGGCTGCGCGTGATTGCGCTGCTGGTGGGCCTGGCGGTCGCGGTGGGCCTGTTTTTCACCTCCGAAAGTGGCAAGCAGTTGATCGCCTACGGCCGCGAGTCGGTTCGCGAGGTCAAGAAGGTCGTCTGGCCGGCCCCGAAGGAAGCAGCGCAGATGACGGGCTACGTGTTTGCCTTTGTCATCCTGATGGCGCTGTTCCTGTGGCTGACCGACAAATCCCTGGAGTGGGTGCTGTACGACCTGATCCTGGGCTGGAAGCACTGATTCCTGGTGCACACAAAAGAGGTCCACAGAGCATGAGCGATTCCATCGCAAACGACGCAACGCCCGCTTCGCCGGCAGCCTCCGGCCAGCGCTGGTACGTCGTCCATGCCTATTCGGGCATGGAAAAGGCCGTGGAGCGCAACCTGCGCGAGCGGATCGACCGCGCCGGCATGCAGTCCAAGTTCGGCCGCATCCTGGTGCCGACCGAAGAAGTGGTCGAGCTGAAGAATGGCAAGAAGTCGGTCACCGAGCGCCGATTCTTCCCGGGTTATGTGCTGGTCGAGATGCTGATGGACGATGAGTCCTGGCACTTGGTCAAGCACACCAGCAAGGTCACCGGCTTTGTCGGCGGCGCGCGCAATCGCCCGGCACCGATCTCGGAGGCCGAGGTCATGAAGATCGTCAACCAGATGCAAGAAGGCATCGAGAAACCCCGGCCCAAGGTCGAGTGGGAAGTTGGCGAGCTGGTGCGGGTCAAGGAAGGCCCGTTCACCGACTTCAACGGCGCTGTCGAAGAAGTCAACTACGAGAAGTCCAAGGTCAAGGTCTCGGTCACGATCTTCGGTCGCGCCACGGGCGTCGAGCTGGATTTCTCGCAAGTCGAGAAAGTTTGAATCTCTGACCGCTGGCGGGCTTGACCCGGCGCCAGCGGTTTTTGTCGTTCCGGGTCATCAGCGAGGAGCCAAGGGGTCACTCCCAAGGCGTTTGAACTCGAAAGGAGCCATTCATGGCAAAGAAGATCGTCGGCTTCATCAAGCTGCAAATCCCGGCCGGCAAGGCCAACCCGTCGCCGCCCGTCGGCCCGGCACTGGGCCAGCGCGGCCTGAACATCATGGAGTTCTGCAAGGCGTTCAACGCCCAGACCTCCGGCATGGAACCCGGCCTGATGCTGCCGGTGGTCATCACCGCGTTTGCCGACAAGTCCTTCACCTTCGTGCTGAAGTCGCCCCCGGCGACCGTGCTGATCAAGAAGGCCATCGGCCTGGGCAAGGGTTCGGACAAGCCGCACCTGAACAAGGTTGGCAAGATCACCCGCGCCCAGCTGGAAGAGATCGCCAAGACCAAGCAAAAAGACCTGACGGCGGCCGACATGGACGCTGCAGTGAAGACCATCGCCGGCTCTGCCCGTTCGATGGGCGTGATCGTGGAGGGTGTGTAAATGGCCAAGCTGACCAAAAAAGCCAAGACCCTGCAAGGCAAGGTCGACAGCCTGAAGCTGTACGCGATCGGCGAAGCACTGACGCTGGTGAAGAGCGCAGCCACCGCCAAGTTCGATGAATCCATCGACGTGGCCGTGCAGCTGGGCATTGACCCGAAGAAGTCTGACCAGGTCGTGCGTGGCGCCGTCGTGCTGCCCAACGGCACCGGCAAGACCAAGCGTGTCGCCGTGTTCGCCCAAGGTGCCAAGGCTGACGAAGCCCGCGCCGCTGGCGCCGACGTGGTCGGCATGGAAGACCTGGCCGAGCAGGTCAAGGCCGGCAACATCAACTTCGACGTCGTGATCGCTTCGCCGGACACGATGCGCGTGGTCGGTACGCTGGGCCAGATCCTGGGCCCGCGCGGCCTGATGCCGAACCCGAAGGTCGGCACCGTGACGCCGGACGTCGCCACGGCGGTGCGCAACGCCAAGGCTGGTCAGGTGCAGTTCCGCGTTGACAAGGGCGGCATCATCCACGGCACCATCGGCCGTCGCTCGTTCGACGACGACAAGCTGGTTGGCAACCTGGCCGCGCTGCTGGATGCACTGAACAAGGCCAAGCCGGCCGCGTCCAAGGGCGTGTACCTGCGCAAGGTCGCGGTGTCTTCGACCATGGGCGTCGGCGCCCGCGTCGAAATCGCCTCGGTTGCCGCGGCCACGGCCCCGGCTGCCTGAAGCAGCATTGAATCAAGGCCGGCGCGGCTGTCTTGACGCGCGGGTCTGACATTGGTGGGCTGAGGCGGGCAACCGCCGCAGGCCATCCAAGACCGCTGGTGGTGGGGTGTTTCGATGCCCAGCCTTAATCGCGAACCGGGCCTGCCCGGCAAGCACCAGCGCAGATGGCGTCCCCGCCGTGAAGATGGAGGTTCCAGTGTATGGAGCGTCTCTCGGAATCGGTTAGGTCGCTGCAATCCTGGTGTGTCGAACGGGTCGCAAGACTTGCAGACACGTTTTTGTGAGGAGTAGACCTTGAGTCTCAACCGCAACGAGAAGGCGGCCGTGGTCGAGGAAGTGGCAGCGCAAGTCGCCAAGTCCCAGACCCTGGCGTTGGCCGAGTACCGTGGCCTCACCGTGGAAAACCTGAACAAGCTGCGCGTCGATGCGCGTGCCAAGGGTGTGTACCTTCACGTCGTGAAGAACACCCTGGCCCGTCGCGCCGTCGCCGGCACCCCGTTCGAGGTGGTCACGGAGAGCATGGTCGGTCCGCTGATCTACGGCTTTTCGGAAGATGCTGTCGCCGCGGCCAAAGTCATCGCTGACTTTGCCAAGGGCAACGACAAGCTGGTCATCAAGGCCGGCGCCTATGCAGGCAAGGTCCTGAACGCCGACGGCGTGAAGGCCCTGGCTGCGATCCCCAGCAAGGAAGTCCTGCTGTCGCAGATCGCTGGCTTGCTGAAGTCGCCGGTGCAGCGCATTGCTGCCGTGGTGGCCGCATTGGCCGAGCAAAAGGGCGCTGGCGCGGAAGCTCCGGCTGACGCTGCGCCTGCCGAAGAAGCTGCCGCCTGAGCGCCGCAGCCGATCCCTACACTGAATCATTGAATACGAGGTAACTCAAATGGCATTCGATAAAGACGCCTTCCTGACCGCCCTGGACAGCATGTCCGTGATGGAACTGAACGACCTGGTCAAGGCGATTGAAGAGAAGTTTGGCGTGTCCGCCGCTTCGATGGCCGCTCCTGCCGCTGGTGGCGCTGGTGGCGCTGCCGCCGTGGTCGAAGAGAAGACCGAATTCAACGTCGTGCTGCTGGAAGCCGGCGCCCAAAAGGTGCAGGTCATCAAGGCCGTGCGCGAACTGACGGGCCTGGGCCTGAAGGAAGCCAAGGACCTGGTCGACGGCGCTCCGAAGAACGTGAAGGAAGCCGTGCCGAAGGCCGACGCCGAAGCCGCTGTCAAGAAGCTGGTGGAAGCCGGCGCCAAGGCCGAAGTGAAGTAATTCACCTTCGCAGCAAGGGGCTGGGGGTCCGAAAGGGCTCCCGGCCTTTTGTGTTTTCTGCGCAAGCGCGCGGAAGGCGGGCGTCGGCGGGCATTGACCCTGCCGAGGACAGCTGAAATGACCTGCGCAATAATGGCCGGTTATTCCAAGTGTTCTCTGATCCGACTGCAGAAGAACCAGGTTTGGTCGGGCTCCGGTGCAATGCCGGGGTTGTCCGCCAGCGGTTGGTAGTGGCCAACCACCAAGCTTTCAGGCTTCCCGCCCGGGAAATCCGCCTGCAAAAGCCAGTCGCCGACGAGGTTCCCCGCTAGGCCGGCGGGTGCCCGATACGGAGTGTTCAATGGCGCAAGCAACCCCCTACAGCTACACCGAGCGCAAGCGAATTCGCAAGAGCTTCGGCAAGCGTGAGAGCGTTCTCAACGTCCCCTACCTGCTCACCATGCAGCGGGAATCCTACGTCGCCTTCCTGCAGAAGGAAGTGCCGCCGCAACAGCGCAAACCTGAAGGTTTGCAGGCGGCGTTCCTGTCCGCGTTCCCGATTGTTTCGCACAACGGGTTCGTGGAGATGAAGTTCATCGAATTCAACATCGCGCGACCGGCCTTCGACACGCGCGAATGCCAGCAGCGCGGGCTGACCTATGCAGCGGCCGTGCGTGCCAAGCTGCAGATGATCATCTATGACCGCGAGTCGCATCCGGCGAAGGTGGTCAAGGAGATCAAGGAGCAGGAGGTCTACATGGGCGAAGTGCCCCTGATGACCGACTACGGCTCCTTCATCGTCAATGGCACCGAGCGTGTCATCGTCTCGCAGCTGCACCGCTCGCCTGGCGTGTTCTTCGAACACGACAAGGGCAAGACGCACTCGTCGGGCAAGCTGCTGTTCAGCGCGCGGATCATTCCTTACCGCGGCTCGTGGCTGGACTTCGAGTTCGACCCGAAGGACATCCTGTACTTCCGTGTCGACCGCCGCCGCAAGATGCCGGTGACGATCCTGCTGAAGGCCATCGGCCTGAACCCGGAAGCGATCCTGGCGCACTTCTTCGACAACGACAGCTTCCGCCTGATGGACACCGGCGCACAGCTGGAGTTCGTGCCTGAGCGCCTGAAGGGCGAAGTGGCGCGCTTCGACATCACCGACAAGGACGGCAACGTCATCGTCGAGAAGGACAAGCGCATCACCGCGCGCCATGCGCGCCAGCTGGAGCAGACCGGCACCAACTTCATCTCGGTGCCGGAAGACTTCCTGGTGGGCCGCGTGGTCGCCCGCAACATGGTCGACCCGGACACCGGCGAGATCATTGCGAAGGCCAATGACGAGCTGACCGAATCGCTGCTGAAGAAGCTGCGCGGCGCCGGCATCAAGGACCTGCAGTGCCTGTTCACCAATGAACTGGACCAGGGCGCCTACATCAGCCAGACGCTGAGCCTGGACGAAACCGCCGACCAGCTGGCCGCGCGCGTGGCGATCTACCGCATGATGCGCCCCGGCGAGCCGCCAACCGAAGATGCGGTGGAAGCACTGTTCCAGCGCTTGTTCTACAACGCCGACACCTACGATCTGTCGCGCGTGGGCCGGATGAAGTTCAACGCCCGCGTGGGCCGCGACGTGCCGGAAGGCCCGATGACGCTGTCCAACGAGGACATCATCTACGTCGTGAAGATCCTGGTCGAGTTGCGCAATGGCCGCGGCGAAGTCGATGACATCGACCACCTGGGCAATCGGCGTGTGCGTTGCGTGGGCGAACTGGCCGAGAACCAGTATCGCTCGGGTCTCGCGCGGATCGAGAAGGCCGTCAAGGAACGCCTCGGCCAGGCCGAGACCGAAGCCCTGATGCCGCACGACCTGATCAACTCCAAGCCGATCTCCGCGGCGCTCAAGGAGTTCTTCGGTGCGTCGCAGCTGTCGCAGTTCATGGACCAGACCAACCCGCTTTCGGAAATCACGCACAAGCGTCGTGTTTCCGCACTGGGCCCGGGCGGTCTGACCCGCGAGCGCGCCGGCTTCGAAGTGCGCGACGTGCACCCGACCCACTACGGCCGTGTCTGCCCGATCGAAACGCCGGAAGGCCCGAACATCGGCCTGATCAACTCGCTGGCCCTGTACGCGCAGCTCAACGAATACGGCTTCCTGGAGACGCCGTATCGCCGCGTGAACGACGGCAAGGTGACGATGCAGATCGATTACCTGTCGGCCATCGAGGAAGGCAAGTACGTCATTGCCCAGGCGAACGCGACGCTGGACAAGGAAGGCACGCTGACCGATGAGCTGGTCTCGGCCCGTGAAAACGGCGAATCGGTGCTGACCTCGCCGGAACGCATCCAGTACATGGACGTGGCGCCGACGCAGATCGTGTCGGTGGCGGCCTCGCTGGTGCCGTTCCTCGAGCACGACGATGCGAACCGCGCGCTGATGGGCGCCAACATGCAGCGTCAGGCCGTGCCGGTGCTGCGCCCCGAAAAGGCGCTGGTCGGTACCGGTGTCGAGCGCGTCGCTGCGGTCGACTCGGGCACGGTGGTCACGGCACGCCGCGGCGGCGTGGTCGACTATGTCGACACCAACCGCGTGGTGATCCGTGTCAACGACGACGAAACCCTGGCGGGCGAAGTCGGCGTGGACATCTACAACCTGATCAAGTACCAGCGCTCGAACCAGAACACCAACATCCACCAACGCGCCATCGTGCGCCGCGGTGACCAGGTGGCGGCTGGCGACGTGGTGGCCGACGGTGCGTCGACCGACCTGGGTGAACTGGCCCTGGGCCAGAACATGCTGGTCGCGTTCATGCCCTGGAACGGCTACAACTTCGAAGACTCGATCCTGATCAGCGAACGCGTCGTCGCCGAAGACCGCTACACCTCGATCCACATCGAGGAACTGGTGGTGATGGCCCGCGACACCAAGCTGGGCTCGGAAGAAATCACGCGCGACATCCCGAACCTGAGCGAGCAGCAACTGGCTCGCCTGGACGAGTCGGGCATCGTCTATGTCGGCGCCGAAGTGACGCCAGGCGACGTGCTGGTCGGCAAGGTCACGCCCAAGGGCGAGACCACGCTGACGCCGGAAGAAAAGCTGCTGCGCGCGATCTTCGGCGAGAAGGCTTCCGACGTGAAGGACACTTCGCTGCGCGTGGACCAGGGCACGAACGGCACCGTGATCGACGTGCAGGTCTTCACCCGTGAAGGCATCCAGCGCGACAAGCGCGCCCAGCAGATCATCGACGATGAGCTGAAGCGTTTCCGCCTGGACCTGAACGACCAGCTGCGCATCGTCGAGCTGGACGCTTTCGACCGGATCGAGAAGCTGCTGAACGGCCGCATCGCCAACGGTGGCCCGCAAAAGCTGGCCAAGGGCACGACGATCGACAAGGCCTACCTGGCTGGCATCGACAAGTACCACTGGTTCGACGTGCGCCCGGCGGAAGACGAAGTCGCCAACCAGCTCGAGTCGATCAAGAACTCGCTGGAGCAGACCCGTCACAGCTTCGACCTGGCTTTCGAAGAGAAGCGCAAGAAGCTGACCCAGGGCGACGAGCTGCCCGCTGGCGTGCTGAAGATGGTCAAGGTCTACCTGGCCGTCAAGCGCCGCCTGCAGCCTGGCGACAAGATGGCCGGCCGTCACGGCAACAAGGGCGTCGTGTCCAAGATCACCCCGATCGAAGACATGCCCTACATGGCCGACGGCACGCCTGCCGACATCGTGCTGAATCCGCTGGGCGTGCCCTCGCGGATGAACGTGGGTCAGGTGCTGGAAGTCCACCTGGGCTGGGCCGGCAAGGGCATTGGCCAGCGCATCGGCGACATGCTGCAGCACGAGGCCAAGGTGGCCGAGCTGCGCAAGTTCTTCGACGAGCTGTACAACAAGTCCGGCGGCAAGGTCGAGCACATCGAAGACCTCTCCGACAAGGAAGTGGTCGAGATGGCGCAGGAGCTGACCAAGGGCGTGCCGTTCGCGACGCCGGTGTTCGACGGTGCGAAGGAAGAAGAAATCCGCCGCATGCTGAAGCTGGCCTACCCGGACGACATCGCCGCCCGCAAGGGGCTGACCGACACGCGCACCCAGGCCTGGCTGCACGACGGCCGCACCGGCGACCAGTTCGAGCGCCCGACCACGGTGGGCTACATGCACGTGCTGAAGCTGCACCACTTGGTGGACGACAAGATGCACGCCCGTTCGACCGGCCCGTACAGCCTGGTCACCCAGCAGCCGCTGGGCGGCAAGGCCCAGTTCGGTGGCCAGCGCTTCGGCGAAATGGAAGTGTGGGCACTGGAAGCCTATGGCGCCGCTTACGTGCTGCAGGAAATGCTGACCGTGAAGTCCGACGACGTGAACGGCCGCACCAAGGTCTACGAGAACATCGTCAAGGGTGAGCACGCGATTGACGCCGGCATGCCGGAGTCGTTCAACGTGCTGGTCAAGGAAATTCGTTCGCTCGGCATCGACATCGAGCTCGAGCGCAACTGATGACCTTGCGGGACCGGGCTGGCCTGCATGGCGGCCCGGTCTTCAAACTGACTACTAGGAGAAATCAATGAAGGGTTTGCTGGACCTGTTCAAGCAGTTCACCCCCGACGAGCACTTCGACGCGATCCGGATCGGGCTTGCCTCGCCCGAGAAGATTCGCTCGTGGTCCTTCGGTGAAGTGAAGAAGCCCGAGACCATCAACTACCGGACCTTCAAGCCGGAACGTGATGGCCTGTTTTGCGCCAAGATCTTTGGCCCGATCAAGGACTACGAGTGCCTGTGCGGCAAGTACAAGCGCCTGAAGCACCGCGGCGTGATCTGCGAGAAGTGCGGCGTTGAAGTCACGCAGACCAAGGTTCGCCGTGACCGCATGGGTCACATCGACCTGGCGGCGCCGTGCGCGCACATCTGGTTCCTGAAGTCGCTGCCGTCGCGTCTGGGCCTGGTGCTCGACATGACGCTGCGCGACATCGAACGCGTGCTGTACTTCGAAGCCTACGTGGTCGTGGACCCGGGCATGACGCCGCTGAAGAAGTTCTCGATCATGAGCGAGGACGACTTCGAGGCCAAGCGCGTCGAGTTCGGTGACGAGTTCGTCGCGCTGATGGGCGCCGAAGGCATCCAGAAGCTGCTGGCCGAGATGGACCTCGACGTCGAGATCGACAAGCTGCGCAACGACATGACCGGCAGCGAGCTGAAGGTCAAGAAGAATTCCAAGCGCCTGAAGGTGATGGAAGCCTTCAAGAAGTCGGGCATCAAGCCGCACTGGATGGTGATGGACGTGCTGCCAGTGCTGCCGCCGGACCTGCGTCCGCTGGTGCCGCTGGACGGCGGCCGCTTCGCGACCTCCGACCTGAACGACCTGTACCGCCGCGTCATCAACCGGAACAACCGGTTGGCGCGCCTGCTGGAGCTGAAGGCCCCCGAGATCATCGTGCGCAACGAAAAGCGCATGCTGCAGGAGGCAGTCGACTCGCTGCTGGACAACGGCCGCCGCGGCAAGGCGATGACGGGTGCGAACAAGCGCGCCCTGAAGTCGCTGGCCGACATGATCAAGGGCAAGTCAGGCCGCTTCCGCCAGAACCTGCTGGGCAAGCGCGTCGACTACTCCGGTCGTTCGGTGATCACCGTGGGCCCGACGCTCAAGCTGCACCAGTGCGGCCTGCCCAAGCTGATGGCCCTCGAATTGTTCAAGCCTTTCATCTTCTCGCGCCTGGAGGCGATGGGCATCGCCACCACCATCAAGGCGGCGAAGAAGGAAGTCGAGAGCGGCACGCCGGTGGTCTGGGACATCCTTGAAGAAGTCATCAAGGAACACCCGGTCATGCTCAACCGTGCGCCGACGCTGCACCGCCTGGGCATCCAGGCGTTCGAGCCGGTGCTGATCGAAGGCAAGGCGATCCAGCTGCACCCTCTCGTTTGCGCGGCGTTCAACGCCGACTTCGACGGTGACCAGATGGCCGTGCACGTGCCGCTGTCGATCGAAGCCCAGATGGAAGCGCGCGCGCTGATGCTGGCTTCGAACAACGTGCTGTTCCCGGCTTCGGGCGAGCCGTCCATCGTGCCGTCGCAAGACGTGGTGCTGGGCCTGTACTACGCCACCCGCGAGCGCATCAACGGCAAGGGCGAAGGCATGATCTTCTCCGACACCGTGGAACTCCAGCGCGCGCTGGACAACGCGGCCGTCGAGATCACCGCCAAGATCTCGGTCCGCCTGGTCGAATGGACCAAGGACGCCGAAGGTGTGTTCCAGCCTGAAACCAAGCTGGTCGACACCACGGTGGGCCGTGCGCTGCTGTCCGAGATCCTGCCCAAGGGCCTGGCTTTCTCGAACATCAACAAGGCGCTGAAGAAGAAAGAGATCTCGCGCCTGATCAACACTTCGTTCCGCAAGTGCGGTCTGAAGGAAACGGTTGTGTTCGCCGACAAGCTGCTGCAGTCGGGCTTCCGCCTGGCTACGCGCGCCGGCATCTCGATCGCGATCGACGACATGTTGGTGCCGCCGCAAAAGGCAGCGCTGATCGAGCGCGCCGAGAAGGAAGTCAAGGAGATCGAACAGCAGTACGTCTCCGGCCTGGTGACGGCTGGCGAGCGCTACAACAAGGTGGTGGACATCTGGGGCAAGACCGGCGACGAAGTCGGCAAGGTCATGATGAGCCAGCTGTCCAAGCAGAAGGTCATCGACCGTCATGGCAAGGAAGTCGACACCGAGTCGTTCAACTCCATCTACATGATGGCCGACTCCGGTGCCCGGGGCTCTGCCGCGCAGATCCGCCAGCTGGCGGGCATGCGGGGCCTGATGGCCAAGCCTGATGGCTCCATCATCGAGACGCCGATCACCGCGAACTTCCGCGAAGGCCTGAACGTTCTGCAGTACTTCATCTCCACCCACGGCGCCCGCAAGGGCCTGGCGGACACGGCGCTGAAGACCGCGAACTCCGGCTACCTGACGCGTCGCCTGGTCGACGTGACGCAGGACCTGGTCGTGACCGAGACCGATTGCGGCACCGAAAACGGCTTCGCGATGCGTGCGCTGGTCGAAGGCGGCGAAGTGATCGAATCGCTGCGCGACCGCATCCTGGGCCGCGTCTGCGCGATCGAGGTCACCCATCCTGAGACCCAGGAAATGGTGCTGCCGGCCGGCACGATGCTGGACGAAGACCTGCTGGACGTGCTCGAAGCCGCTGGCGTCGACGAAGTCAAGGTCCGCACCCCGCTGACCTGCGAAACCCGCTACGGCCTGTGCGCCAGCTGCTACGGCCGTGACCTCGGCCGCGGTGGCCTGGTCAACACCGGTGAAGCGGTGGGCGTGATTGCCGCGCAGTCCATCGGCGAGCCGGGCACGCAGCTGACAATGCGGACCTTCCACATCGGTGGCGCGGCTTCGCGTGCGGCGGTGGCTTCCAGCGTGGATGCGAAGTCCGATGGTTTCATCGGTTTCAACGCCACGATGCGCTACGTGACCAACAGCAAGGGCGAGCTGGTGGTGATTTCGCGTTCCGGCGAAATCGTCATCTCCGACCAGCATGGCCGCGAGCGTGAGCGCCACAAGGTGCCGTACGGCGCGATCCTGAACGTCAAGGCCGACCAGCAGCTCAAGGCTGGCACGGTGCTGGGCAACTGGGACCCGCTGACGCGCCCGATCATCACGGAATTCGCCGGCAAGGCGAAGTTCGAGAATGTCGAAGAAGGCGTGACGGTGGCCAAGCAGCTGGACGAAGTGACCGGCCTGTCGACGCTGGTGGTCATCGACCCGAAGCGCCGCGGCGCTGCCAAGGTCATCCGGCCGCAGGTCAAGCTGCTGGACGCGCTGGGCCAGGAAGTGAAGATCCCTGGCACCGACCACTCGGTGACCATCGGCTTCCCGGTCGGCTCGCTGGTGCAGATCCGCGACGGCCAGGACCTCGCCCCTGGCGAAGTGCTGGCGCGCATTCCGGTCGAAGGCCAGAAGACGCGGGACATCACCGGCGGTCTGCCGCGGGTGGCCGAGCTGTTCGAGGCGCGTTCGCCGAAGGACGTTGGCACCCTGGCAGAGCGCACCGGCACGGTGTCGTTCGGCAAGGAAACCAAGGGCAAGGTTCGCCTGCAGATCACCGATCCGGAAGGCCAGGTCTACGAAGAACTGGTTCCGAAGGAAAAGAACATCCTGGTGCACGAAGGCCAGGTGGTGAACCGCGGCGAATTGATCGTCGACGGCTCGGCGGACCCGCAGGACATCCTGCGCCTGCTGGGTGTCGAGGAACTGGCGCGCTACATCGTCGACGAAGTCCAGGACGTGTATCGCCTGCAAGGTGTGAAGATCAACGACAAGCACATCGAGGTGATCGTTCGCCAGATGCTGCGTCGTGTGCAGATCACCAACTCGGGCGACTCGAACTACATCGTTGGCGAGCAGGTCGAACGTTCGGAGCTGTTCAACACCAACGAACGGCTGCAGCGTGAAGACAAGCTGCCGGCGACTTATGCCGACGTGCTGCTGGGCATCACCAAGGCCTCGCTGTCGACCGACTCGTTCATCTCCGCGGCCTCCTTCCAGGAAACCACCCGCGTGCTGACCGAAGCGGCCATCATGGGCAAGCGCGACGAGCTGCGCGGCCTGAAGGAAAACGTCATCGTCGGCCGCCTGATCCCCGCGGGCACCGGCATGGCCTTCCACCTGGCCCGCAAGGCCAAGGAAGAGATGGACGACACCGAGCGCCGCGCCATCGCGATGCAGGAAGCCGAAGAGCTGGCTTCGGCCCAGCTGGCCAGCCTGGACGCGCAAGCGCCCGCCGAAGGCAGCGCGGACTAAAGCGACGAAGCACCGGGCTTCGGCCTGGCACGGTGCAAAAGGGCGACCCAAGGGTCGCCTTTTTTATTCAGCGGGTCGTTTCAGACCTGGCTGGGCGGCCCAGGCTGTGGGGGGCTGGATCTCGGCCCCCAGCAGCGCTGCGCGCTTCCTGAGCTTCAGCACCGCCTTGTCGCGGCTCAGCAGCAGCGCGCCGGTGGCAATCGCCAGGTCGATGAATTTCTGATCGTCACGGTCGGTGCAGCGTGGTGTGCCCAGCGGCAGCACCGGCACGGGTTGCAGCTGCACGTACTGGTCGAAATGCGCCAGCACGCTCGTGGCCGTGCCCGGCCAAGTCGGCGCCAGACCGCGTGCGGTGAAGCGGTCCAGCACGTGCGACAGCTCGTCGCGCATCGCCTTGGTGGCCAGCCAGGTCCAGCGCGTGGGCTGCAACTCGGCTTGCCAGCCGGCGCAAAGGGCATTGCCGAACAGTTGCCAGTCCAGGATGGACTGCGTGTCGATCACCAGTGCACGTGGAAAATCGGGAGAGTGGGCACTTGCATTCATGGGTTGCCGGCGGCGGCAGCGAAGTCGAATGCCAAGCGCCTTGCGGGAAAAGGAGCGGCTTACTATAATCGAGGGCTTTTCGGCGGAAAACTGCCGTGCTTTGGCGTTGCCGCAACTTGCGCAAGTCAGCGCAAGCCAGTGTTTTTGCGATCTTCGGTGAGCCGTGATGGGCTCGTTCGAGGTCTGCCGAAAAGACGTTTTTCACGTAACTTCAAACGGGAACAAGTTACCCATGCCAACCATCAACCAGCTCGTGCGCCAAGGCCGTCAGGCCGAAGTCACGAAGTCGAAGTCGCCGGCAATGCAGAATTGCCCGCAACGCCGCGGCGTCTGCACCCGCGTCTACACCACGACCCCGAAGAAGCCGAACTCGGCACTGCGGAAGGTCGCCAAGGTTCGCCTGACCAACGGTTTCGAGGTCATCTCGTACATAGGCGGTGAAGGCCACAACCTGCAAGAGCACAGCGTTGTGCTCGTGCGCGGCGGCCGGGTCAAGGACTTGCCAGGCGTGCGCTACCACATCGTGCGTGGCTCGCTTGACCTGCAAGGCGTCAAGGATCGCAAGCAGTCGCGTTCCAAGTACGGCGCGAAGCGCCCGAAGAGCAAATAAGTCCAAAGCGGTCCGCAAGGGCTTTTGGAAAAGTTGTCATGTCCGGCCGCAGGGCCTCAGGATGTGAAGTTGCGGTCAGTCCTCATGTCGAGTGGCTGGACCGAGTAAGTGAGAGATCTGCCGCAGAGCGGTTCATGGTCTTTCGCGGTGCGGGAATGTTCCGGCACCAACTGAAGATGAAGGAAGAGAGAAATGCCTCGTCGTCGCGAAGTCCCCAAGCGGGACATCCTGCCTGATCCGAAGTTCGGTTCGGTGGACCTGTCCAAGTTCATGAACGTGATCATGGAGTCGGGCAAGAAGGCCGTTGCGGAGCGCATCATTTACGGTGCCCTCGAGCAGGTTGAGAACAAGGCCAAGAAGGACCCGCTGGAGGTCTTCATGGTCGCGCTCAACAACGTCAAACCGATGGTGGAAGTCAAGTCCCGCCGCGTGGGCGGTGCGAACTACCAAGTTCCCGTGGAAGTTCGCCCTGTTCGCCGGATGGCCCTGGCCATGCGCTGGCTGAAGGAATCGGCACGCAAGCGCGGTGAGAAGTCGATGGCTGCGCGTCTGGCCAATGAGCTGCTGGAGGCCTCTGAAGGCCGTGGCGGCGCGATGAAGAAGCGTGACGAAGTGCACCGCATGGCGGAAGCCAACAAGGCCTTCTCGCACTTCCGCTTCTAAACCCTGTCCTTTTGGCCGCCTAGGGTTGTCACCAACCCCGGGCGGCTCTTCGCATTTGGAGTGTCACCATGGCTCGCAAGACCCCCATCGAGCGCTACCGCAACATCGGTATCTCGGCTCACATCGACGCTGGCAAGACCACGACGACTGAGCGCATCCTGTTCTATACCGGTGTGAACCACAAGATCGGTGAAGTGCACGACGGCGCCGCCACGATGGACTGGATGGAGCAGGAGCAGGAGCGTGGCATCACGATCACCTCCGCTGCGACGACCTGTTTCTGGAAGGGCATGGACCTGTCCCTGCCGGAACACCGCATCAACATCATCGACACCCCCGGACACGTGGACTTCACGATTGAAGTCGAACGTTCGATGCGCGTGCTTGACGGTGCCTGCATGGTCTATTGCGCCGTGGGTGGCGTGCAGCCGCAGTCGGAAACAGTCTGGCGCCAGGCCAACAAGTACCACGTGCCGCGTCTGGCCTTCGTGAACAAGATGGACCGCACGGGTGCGAACTTCTTCAAGGTCGTGGACCAGATGAAGGCTCGCCTGAAGGCCAACCCGGTGCCCATCGTGATTCCGATCGGTGCCGAAGAAAACTTCAAGGGCGTGGTTGACCTCATCAAGATGAAGGCCATCTTCTGGGACGAAGCCTCCCAGGGCATGAAGTTCAGCTACGAAGACATCCCCGCCGACCTGGTGGAGCTGGCTCAAGAGTGGCGCGAGAAGATGGTCGAGGCTGCAGCCGAAGCCACTGAAGAGCTGATGAACAAGTACCTCGAGACGGGCGACCTGACCGAGGAAGAGATCAAGTCGGCCATCCGCACCCGCACCATCGCTGCTGAAATTCAGCCGATGTTCTGCGGCACCGCTTTCAAGAACAAGGGCGTGCAGCGCATGCTGGATGGCGTGATCGACTTCATGCCGTCGCCTGCGGACATTCCGCCGGTCCCGGGCACCGACGACGACGACCAGCCGACCACGCGCGAACGCACTGACGAAGCCAAGTTTGCCGCCCTGGCCTTCAAGCTGATGACCGACCCGTTCGTCGGCCAGCTGACCTTCGTTCGTGTGTACTCTGGCGTGCTGGCTTCCGGCGCGACGGTCTACAACCCGATCAAGGGCAAGAAGGAGCGCATCGGCCGGATCCTGCAGATGCACGCCAACCAGCGTGAAGAAATCAAGGAAATTTTGGCCGGCGACATCGCTGCCTGCGTGGGCTTGAAGGACGTCACCACGGGTGAAACCCTGTGCGACCCCGAAGCCATCATCACGCTGGAAAAGATGGTCTTCCCGGAGCCGGTGATCTCGCAGGCTGTCGAGCCCAAGACCAAGGCTGACCAGGAAAAGATGGGCATCGCGCTGGGCCGCCTGGCTGCGGAAGATCCTTCTTTCCGCGTGCGCACCGACGAAGAGTCGGGCCAGACCATCATTTCCGGCATGGGCGAGCTGCACCTGGAAATCATCGTCGACCGCATGAAGCGCGAATTCGGCGTCGAAGCCAACGTAGGCAAGCCGCAGGTGGCCTACCGCGAAACCATCCGCAAGTCGGTGGAAGACGTCGAAGGCAAGTTCGTGCGCCAGTCCGGCGGCAAGGGCCAGTACGGCCACGTCGTGTTGAAGGTCGAGCCGCAAGAGCCGGGCAAGGGCTTCGAGTTCGTCGACGCCATCAAGGGCGGCGTGGTGCCGCGCGAGTTCATCCCCGCGGTGGAAAAGGGCCTGATCGACACGCTGCCAAACGGCGTGCTGGCCGGCTTCCCGGTCGTGGACGTGAAGGTCACGCTGACCTTCGGTTCGTACCACGAAGTGGACTCGAACGAAAACGCGTTCAAGATGGCCGCATCCATGGGCTTCAAGGACGGTATGCGCAAGGCTTCGCCGGTCATCCTGGAGCCGATGATGGCCGTGGAAGTCGAGACGCCTGAGGACTACGCCGGCAACGTGATGGGCGACCTGTCCAGCCGTCGCGGCATGGTGCAGGGCATGGACGACATGGTCGGCGGCGGCAAGGTCATCAAGGCCGAAGTTCCGCTGTCGGAAATGTTCGGCTACTCGACCACGCTGCGCTCGATGTCGCAAGGCCGTGCCACGTACACGATGGAGTTCAAGCACTATTCGGAAGCCCCGAAGAACGTGGCCGACGCCATCATCACGTCCCGCGCCAAGTAAAAACGCAACGCCACCCAGTGGCCGCCGCGGATCTGGCTCTGCCAGTCCGCTGGTGGCGCCCCTTGAGGGGAGCGCCGCAGGCGCTCGGGGTGGTTCCAATTTGGTCTTCGGCGCCACGCACGACGTGGTTGGCAAGCTGCCCGTGGCAGCCAGTGCTGGAGACCCTAAACCGACACGGGCAATTGTTCTTTCTCTGGAGAATACGAAATGGCAAAAGGCAAGTTTGAACGGACCAAGCCGCACGTGAACGTGGGCACGATTGGTCACGTGGACCATGGCAAGACGACGCTGACGGCGGCGATCACGACGATTCTGTCGGCCAAGTTCGGTGGCGAGGCCAAGGCCTACGACCAGATCGATGCGGCGCCGGAAGAAAAGGCACGCGGCATCACGATCAACACCGCACACGTTGAATACGAGACCGCCAACCGCCACTACGCGCACGTTGACTGCCCGGGCCACGCTGACTATGTGAAGAACATGATCACCGGTGCTGCCCAGATGGACGGCGCGATCCTGGTGTGCTCGGCCGCTGACGGCCCGATGCCGCAGACCCGCGAGCACATCCTGCTGGCGCGTCAGGTCGGTGTGCCGTACATCATCGTGTTCCTGAACAAGTGCGACATGGTGGACGACGCCGAGCTGCTGGAACTCGTCGAAATGGAAGTGCGCGAGCTGCTTTCCAAGTACGACTTCCCGGGCGACGACACCCCCATCGTCAAGGGCTCGGCCAAGCTGGCGCTCGAAGGCGACAAGGGCGAGCTGGGCGAAGGCGCCATCATGGCCCTGGCCGACGCACTGGACAGCTACATCCCGACGCCTGAGCGTGCAGTGGACGGCTCCTTCCTGATGCCGGTGGAAGACGTGTTCTCGATCTCGGGCCGTGGCACCGTGGTGACGGGCCGTATCGAGCGCGGCATCATCAAGGTCGGCGAATCGATCGAAATCGTCGGCATCAAGGCCACGCAAGTGACCACCTGCACCGGCGTGGAAATGTTCCGCAAGCTGCTGGACCAGGGCATGGCTGGCGACAACGTCGGCATCCTGCTGCGCGGCACCAAGCGTGAAGACGTCGAGCGCGGCCAAGTGCTGTGCAAGCCGGGCAGCGTCAAGCCGCACACCCACTTCACCGCCGAGATCTATGTCCTGTCCAAGGACGAAGGCGGCCGTCACACGCCGTTCTTCAACAACTATCGCCCGCAGTTCTACTTCCGCACGACGGACGTGACCGGCGCGGTGGAGCTGCCCAAGGACAAGGAAATGGTCATGCCGGGCGACAACGTCAGCATCACCGTCAAGCTGATCGCCCCGATCGCGATGGAAGAGGGCCTGCGCTTCGCCATCCGTGAAGGTGGCCGCACCGTCGGCGCCGGCGTGGTTGCCAAGATCATCGAGTAATTGCATGACCGGCGGTCGGTGCCAGCCAGGTGCCCTCCGCCTCATCGCTCTTTTTTAGGAACAGTCATGCAAAAGCAAAAGATCCGCATCCGCCTGAAGGCTTTCGATTACAAGCTGATCGACCAGTCCGCCCTGGAAATCGTTGACACCGCCAAGCGCACCGGCGCGATCGTCAAGGGCCCCGTGCCCCTGCCGACCCGCATGCAGCGCTTCGACATCCTGCGTTCGCCGCACGTCAACAAGACCTCGCGCGACCAGTTCGAGATCCGCACGCACCAGCGCCTGATGGACATCGTCGACCCGACCGACAAGACCGTCGACGCGCTGATGAAGCTGGACCTGCCGGCTGGCGTGGACGTCGAGATCAAGCTGCAGTAAGCAGCCCTGCGAACAGCGTGCTTGCGGGTTCGCCCGCAGGCACGCTATACTCGCAAGCTTTTCCGCGTTAAAGGGTGGTGCGCTTTGGTGCTCCGCCCTTTGCCGTGTGGATAGAGCAATTGGCTTCGGCGGCGCGGAGAGCCCTTCAAGGTGATTCGCGGCGACTGAAGCTTCGTCAGCCCGGCCAATCGTTGTCGGGTTTGTTAAACCGGCCTCCTCGCCATGAGGGCATGGGGGCGGAGAAAAACCATGAGTCTTAGCAACCGTCTCGGCTTGCTGGGCCGCAAGGTGGGCATGATGCGTGTGTTCACGGACGATGGCGATGCCATCCCTGTGACCGTGCTGGATGTGTCCAACAACCGCGTGACCCAGATCAAGACCGTTGAGACCGACGGCTACAGCGCCATCCAGGTGGCGTTCGGTTCGCGCAAAGCATCGCGCGTGACCAAGCCAGAAGCCGGCCACCTCGCGAAAGCGGGCGTCGAAGCCGGTGAAATCCTCAAGGAATTCCGTGTCGCGGCCGACGTGGCCGCCGAGTACAAGCCGGGCGCTGTCGTTCCCGTCTCCCTGTTCGCCACCGGCGAAAAGGTCGACGTGCAGGGCACCTCCATCGGCAAGGGCTTCGAGGGCACCATCAAGCGCCACAACTTCGGCTCGCAGCGCGCGTCGCACGGCAACAGCCGTTCGCACAACGTGCCGGGTTCGATCTCGATGGCGCAGGATCCGGGCCGCGTGTTCCCGGGCAAGAAGATGTCCGGCCACATGGGCGACGAAACCGTCACGACCCAGAACCTCGACGTCATCCGCATCGATGAAGCGCGCCAGCTGCTGCTGGTCCGCGGTGCGGTGCCGGGCGCCAAGAACGGCCACGTGGTCGTGCGTCCTGCCGTCAAGGCGAAGGCCAAGAAGGGAGCCAACTGATGCAACTCGAGCTCCTGAACGAACAAGGTCAGGCCACGTCCAAGGTGGACGCGCCCGACACCGTGTTCGCCCGTGATTACAACGAAGCCCTGGTGCACCAGATCGTCGTGGCCTTCCAGGCCAATGCGCGTCAAGGCACCCGTGCCCAGAAGAACCGCGAAGCGGTTCACCACTCGACCAAGAAGCCGTTCCGCCAAAAGGGCACCGGCCGCGCTCGTGCTGGTATGACGTCCTCGCCGCTGTGGCGCGGGGGTGGTCGCACCTTCCCGAACAGCCCGGACGAGAACTTCACCCAGAAGGTCAACAAGAAGATGTATCGCGCCGGCATGGCTGCGATCCTGTCTCAGTTGGCCCGCGACGGCCGCCTGGCCGTGGTGGATTCGCTGGCTGTCGACTCGCCGAAGACCAAGGAACTGGCTGCCAAGTTCAAGGCCATGGGCCTGAGCTCGGTGATGGTCATCTCCGACCAGATCGACGACAACCTGTTCCTGGCTTCGCGCAACCTGGCCAATGTGCTGGTCGTCGAGCCGCGCTACGCCGATCCGCTGTCACTGGTCTTCTACAAGAAGGTGCTGGTGACCAAGGCCGCGATCGAGCAGCTCAAGGAGATGTTCGCATGAGCCGCATCAACCCCGTCATCGGTAAATTCAATGAAGGCCGCCTGGCCCAGGTGCTGGTTGCGCCGGTGATCTCGGAAAAGGCCACCATGGTCGCCGAGAAGCACAACCAGGTCCTGTTCAAGGTCCTGCGCGACGCCACCAAGCCTGAAATCAAGGCCGCGGTCGAGCTGCTGTTCAAGGTCGATGTCGAAGCCGTGGCTGTCGTCAACGTCAAGGGCAAGGCCAAGCGCTTTGGCAAGAACATGGGCCGTCGCGACCACGTCAAGAAGGCGTATGTCTCGCTGAAGGCCGGCCAGGAGCTCAACTTCTCCGGGGAGGCCGCGTAAATCATGGCAGTCGTCAAAGTCAAACCGACCTCCGCCGGCCGTCGCGCCGTCGTCAAGGTCGTTCACAAGCACCTGCACAAGGGCGCGCCGGAAGCTTCGCTGCTGGAACCCCAGAAGCAGAACTCCGGCCGCAACAACAACGGTCACATCACGGTTCGCCACAAGGGCGGTGGTCACAAGCACCACTACCGCGTGGTCGACTTCAAGCGCAACAAGGACGGCATTCCGGCCAAGGTCGAACGCATCGAGTACGACCCGAACCGCACCGCCCACATTGCGCTGGTGTGCTACGCCGATGGCGAGCGCCGCTACATCATCGCCCCGCGCGGTCTTGAAGTCGGTGCCACCATCATGAGCGGCTCGGAAGCGCCGATCAAGGCTGGCAACACGCTGCCGATCCGCAACATCCCGGTGGGTTCGACCATCCATTGCATCGAAATGATGCCTGGCAAGGGCGCGCAGATTGCGCGTTCGGCCGGCACCTCGGTGACCTTGATGGCGCGCGAAGGCACCTACGCCCAGCTTCGGCTGCGTTCGGGTGAAGTCCGCAAGATCCACATCGAGTGCCGCGCCACCATCGGTGAAGTCAGCAACGAAGAGCACAACCTGCGCCAGTACGGCAAGGCTGGTGCGATCCGTTGGAAGGGCATCCGTCCGACCGTTCGTGGTACTGCCATGAACCCGGTGGACCACCCGCACGGTGGCGGCGAAGGCCGTACCGGCGAGGGCCAGGCTCCCGTGTCGCCGTGGAACACCCTGACCAAGGGCTACCGCACTCGCAACAACAAGCGCACGCAGACGTTCATCGTCTCGCGTCGCAAGAAGTAAGGGCTGGACCATGGCACGTTCACTCAAGAAGGGTCCCTTTGTGGACCACCACCTTCTGGCCAAGGCTGAAAAAGCCGTCGCCGTGAAGGACAAGAAGCCGATCAAGACCTGGTCGCGCCGTTCGACGATCCTGCCCGACTTCATTGGCCTGACGATTGCCGTGCACAACGGCAAGCAGCATGTGCCCGTGTATGTGAGCGACCAGATGGTCGGCCACAAGCTGGGCGAGTTCGCACTGACCCGTACGTTCAAGGGTCACCCTGCGGACAAAAAGGCCAAGAAGTAAAGGACACGACGATGGAAACGAAAGCAATCGTCCGTGGCGTGCGACTGTCGGCCGACAAGGGCCGGCTTGTCGCCGACCTGATTCGCGGCAAGAAAGTCGATCAAGCGCTCAACATTCTGGCGTTCACCCAGAAGAAGGCCGCCGGGATCGTCAAGAAGGCACTCGAGAGCGCCATCGCCAACGCCGAGCACAACGACGGCGCGGACATCGACGAACTGAAGGTCACCTCGATCTACGTGGAGCAAGGCACCACGCTGAAGCGTTTCTCGGCCCGCGCAAAGGGCCGTGGAAATCGCATCAGCAAGGGCACTTGCCACATCTACGTGACCGTGGGCAACTAAGCCAAGGAAGACCATGGGACAAAAAATCCACCCGACCGGCTTCCGGCTCCCCGTCACCCGTGCATGGGCGTCGCGCTGGTATGCAAACAACCGCAACTTCGCCGGCATGCTGGCCGAAGACCTGCAGGTTCGTGAATTCCTGAAGGCCCGGCTGAAGAATGCCGCCGTGTCTCGCATCCTGATCGAGCGTCCTGCGAAGAACGCCCGCATCACGATCTACTCCGCCCGTCCGGGCGTGGTGATCGGCAAGAAGGGTGAAGACATCGAGAACCTGAAGGCCGAACTGACCCGCCGCCTGGGCGTGCCGGTGGCAGTGAACATCGAGGAGGTGCGCAAGCCCGAAATCGATGCGCAGCTGATCGCCGACTCGATCACCCAGCAGTTGGAAAAGCGCATCATGTTCCGCCGCGCGATGAAGCGCGCGATGCAGAACGCGATGCGCCTGGGCGCCCAGGGCATCAAGATCATGTCGTCCGGCCGTCTGAACGGCATCGAAATCGCTCGTTGCGAGTGGTATCGCGAAGGCCGTGTGCCGCTGCACACCCTGAAGGCCGACATTGACTACGGTTTCTCGGAAGCCAAGACCACCTACGGCGTCATCGGCGTCAAGGTCTGGGTCTACCGCGGTGACCGCCTGGCCAATGGCGAAGCGCCGACCATCAACACGCCTCCGGGTGCTGAAGATGATCGCC
>NZ_VIDT01000159.1 GCF_006519715.1 Ideonella azotifigens | reverse complement strand
CATCGACCCGGCCGGGCAGGTGGTGCTGCTGCAGTCGCGCCCACTGGTGACACGGCGCTGAGCCGGTTCAGGGTGCGGCAGTGGTGCCTGCGGGCTTGGCTGGCGGGCCGGCGGTGATGAAGCCAATGTGGCTCAGGCCGGCGTCCTGCAGCAGGCCGATCAGCTCGGCCACGCGGCCATAGGGCACTTTCTCGTCGGCGCGCAGCTGCACTTCGGTATTCGGATCCTGCTGCGAGGCCTGGCGGGCGCGCAGCGTCAGCTGGGCGTCGTTGACCTGCTCGTCGTCCAGGTGCAACTGGCCGTCGATGCTGATGGCCACCGAGAGGAATACCGGGTTGTCGCCGGGCGACGCGCCTTCGGCCTTGGGCAGGTCCAGCTTCAGGCTGCTGGCCATCAGCGGGGCGGTGATCATGAAGATCACCAGCAGCACCAGCATCACGTCGATCAGCGGCGTCATGTTGATGTCCGCCATCGGCTGCGGCGGGCGGGTGCGTTCCAGGCGTCCGAAGGCCATGGCGCTGTTCTCGGGTGCGGGCTCAGCGGCCCGTCAGCACGAGGTCGCGCAGGTCGTGCGCGAAGCCTTCGAGCTCGGCTTCCAGTGCGCCCAGCCACTTGCCGAACAGGTTGTAGGCGAGCACCGCAGGAATGGCGACGGCCAGGCCGGCGGCGGTCATGATCAGCGCCTCGCCGACCGGGCCGGCGACCTTGTCGATCGACAGGCTGCCGGCGGTGGAGATGCCCAGCAGCGCGTGGTAGATGCCCCAGACGGTGCCGAACAGGCCGATGAAGGGCGAGGTGGCCCCCACCGAGGCCAGGAACACCTGGCCGCTCTGCAGCCGGCCCAGGCCTTCGTGCAGCGCGTCGCGCAGGCGGCGGGTCAGCTGGGCTTCGGTGCTGGCGCTGCCCTGCAGCGTGCCGGCCATGGGCTGCGCGGCGGCCGCGTCCACCATGCCCAGCAGCACCTGTTCGCGGTCCAACTGGGCCACACGTTCGCGGCCGTCCTTCAGGTTCGGTGCCTGCCAGAAGGCGGCGACGCTGTCGCGCTGGCCGCGCAGCGCGCGGCGCAGCAGCCAGGTCTTCCAGACGATCAGCACCCAGGCGCCAACCGACATGGCCAGCAGCAGCAGGGCCACCGTGCGGCCGATGCCGTCGCTGCCCGCCCAGAAGTCGCTCAAGCCGTTCATCTCAGGACAATCCCAGCACGTCGTTCATGTCGAACAGGCCACTGGCCTTGCCGGCCAGGAAGCGCGCGGCGCGCAGGCTGCCCTGCGCATACGTCACGCGGCTCGAGCTCTTGTGCGTGATCTCGATGCGCTCGCCAATGCCGGCGAACAGCACGGTGTGGTCGCCGACGATGTCGCCACCGCGCACGGTGGCAAAGCCGATGGTGCTGGGGTCGCGCGCGCCGGTGACGCCTTCGCGGCCGTAGACGGCACATTCCTTCAGGTCGCGGCCGACGGCCTTGGCGACGACTTCGCCCATCGCCAGCGCGGTGCCGCTGGGCGCGTCGACCTTGTGGCGGTGATGGGCCTCGATGATCTCGATGTCGTAGCCCTGGTTCAGCGCCTTGGCGGCCTGGGCCAGCAGCTGCATCACGACGTTGACGCCCACGCTCATGTTGGGCGCCATCATGATGGCGATGCGCTGCGCGGCGGCACCGATTCGGGCCTTTTGTTCCGGCTCGAAACCCGTCGTGCCGATGACCATCTTCACGCCCAGGCGCTCGCATTCGGCCAGGTGGGCCAGCGTGCCATCGGGCCGGGTGAAGTCGATCAGCACCTGGGCTTTGGCCAGGCCTTCGGCGAGGTCGGCTGTGATCTTGACGCCGCTGGCCTGGCCCAGCCAGGCGGTGGCGTCGCTGCCCAGCGCAGGGCTGCCTTTGCGGTCCAGCGCGCCGGCCAGCACGCAGTCGTCAGCGGCTTGCACCGCCTCGATCAGCATGCGGCCCATGCGGCCGCATGCACCGGCGATGGCGATGCGCAAGGGGCCGGCGGCACTCACAGCGTCTCCAGCGGCGGGTAGATGCGGGTCGGACCGGTGGGGGCTGCGGCGGTGCTGGCGGCTGCGGCGGGCGGCAGCGGCAGGGCGGCTCGTTCCTCGTCGGTCAGCATCAGCTTGCGTTCCTTGCTCGGATCGGCCTTGTAGCGCGTGATGGACGCGACGAACTCGCGTTCTGACGGCAGGTCGGGCGGCGCGTCGACGGTCTTGACCGTGTCCTTTTCGAAGCGGATCACGACCGAGCGCTTCTGCGCTTCGGTACCGGGGCGACGCAGCGTGAACACATAGTCCCAACGGTCGCCGTGGAAGGGGTCGGCCAGCAGCGGCGAGCCGAGGATGTCGCGCACGTCGTTGCGGCTGCGGCCGGGCTTGATCTGCGCAATCTGCTCCGAGGTCACCACGTTGCCCTGGACGATTTCCACGCGGTAGGGCGTGATCACGCTGGTGATGCCCTCGCTCATGGTGCGCGAGACGTAGGCACAACCGCCCAGCAGGCTGGCCGCCATCAGCGCGGCCGCGACCGCAACGGGTCGAACAGAACTCAGCAAAGGCATACGGCGAATCGCCCTGCGGGCGGCGATGGAGCGAAAAAGAAACCGCGCGACACGAGGCGAAGGCGGCCGAAATGGCTTGCCTGTCGCTTGAGGCGGACAGGCTGGCTATGATTGGACGATTCTAGGGCAACGCCAAACAAGTCTCACCAAGCCTCGCGGGGCCAGGGATTGACACCATGAGCAACCAGGTAGACGAACTCAAGAGCAGCGGCTTGAAGGCCACGCTGCCGCGCATCCGCATTCTGGAGGTCTTCCAGAAGACCCAGCAGCGGCACATGACGGCGGAAGACGTGTTCAAGGCCTTGATGAACGAGGGTGCGGACATCGGCCTGGCGACGGTCTACCGTGTGCTGATGCAGTTCGAGCAGGCCGGCATCCTGGCGCGCAGCCATTTCGAGTCGGGCAAGTCGGTCTTCGAGCTCAACGAGGGCAACCACCACGACCACCTGGTCTGCCTGAGCTGCGGCCGGGTCGAGGAATTCTTCGACCCCGAGATCGAGTCGCGCCAGCGCGCCGTGGCGCAATCACGCGGCTTTGCGCTGCAGGACCATGCGCTGGCGCTGTACGCCACCTGCGTGAAAACCGATTGTGAACACCGCCCGGCAGGCGGCGTCAAACATCCGAGCCCGAACTCATGGCAGCCTGGTGGCGGGCGATGAATTCCTGGTAGGTGTCAATGCCGCGCAGCTGCAGGATGGTGTTGCGCACCGCGGCTTCCACCAGCACTGCCAGGTTGCGGCCGGCGTCCACTGCAATGACCACCTTGCGGATGGGGATCTCGAGGATGTCCTCGTGCAAAGGTTCGTAAGGCAGGCGCTCGAACTCGCGCTCCATGGTTTCCTTGCGGACCAGGTGCACGATCAGCTTCAGGCGCATTTTGCGCCGCACCGCCGTCTCGCCAAAGATGGCCTTGATGTCCAGCAGGCCGATGCCGCGCACCTCCAGCAGGTTCATCAGCAGCTCCGGGCAACGGCCTTCCAGCGTGGCCTGCGAGATGCGGAACAGGTCCACCGCGTCGTCGGCCACCAGGCCGTGGCCGCGTGAGATCAGCTCCAGGCCCAGTTCGCTCTTGCCCAGGCCGGATTCACCGGTCAGCAGCACGCCCAGTCCCAGGATGTCCATGAACACGCCGTGGCGCGTGGTCCGGTCGGCCATCAGCTGGCTCAGGTAGGCGCGCACCACGTCGATCACATGGCCGGCCGAATGGCTGGTGGTGAACAGTGGGATCTCGGCCCGGTCGCACATGGCCACCAGCCGATCCGGCGGGCGCTGGCCATCGGCCACGATGATGACCGGCGGCTCCAGCGTGACGATGCGCTGGATGCGGCGCTCCTGGATCTCGGGCGCTGCGGCCTCGCCCAGGTAGTCCACCTCGCGGCGGCCGACCAATTGCACCCGGTAAGGGTGGATGTAGTTCAGGTAGCCGACCAGGTCGGCGGCCGAGCGGGCGTCGCGCACCGCGGCTTCGTCGAAGCGGCGCTCGGGGTGGGCGTGGCCGGCGATCCACTCCCAGCGCAGCGCCGGCTGGTGCTCCTCAAACAGCGCCTCGGCGCTGATCGAAATGGCTTTCACGCCACCGACTTCAGCGGTTCCCAGCCTTCGATCAGGCGGTGCACAGCAGCTGCGTCGGGCTCGCTCTTGAGCTTGTCGCGCAGTTCGCGGTCGGACAGCAGCTCGGCAATCTCGGAGAGGATCTCCAGGTGGCGCTGGGTGGCCGCCTCGGGCACCAGCAGGAAGATCAGCAGGCTGACGGGCTCGTCGTCCGGTGCGTCGAACGGGATGGGCTGCTGCACGCGCAGCACCGCCGCCAGCGGGTTTTTCAGGCCCTTGACACGGCCGTGCGGCACCGCCACGCCATGCCCCAGGCCGGTCGAGCCCAGGCGTTCGCGGGCGAACAGGTTGTCGGTGACCGTGGCCCGGGCAATTGCATGCTGGTTCTCGAACAGCAGGCCGGCGTGCTCGAACGCGCGCTTTTTGCTGGTGGCGTCCACACCCACCAGCACATTGGCGGCGGGCAGGATGGCGGCAAGGCGGTTCATGAAGAATGTTCTCCGACTACGGTCACAACTGGAGCGGCAGGCTGTTCAAGCGTGCGGGCGGGGAGCGGATTATAGAAATCGACAGTCTCACCATGAACTTGAACGAAGCCTGAATCAAGTGGTTGACGGATGGGGTGCTGCGTTGCAGCAACAGTTCACGATTTCGCAGGTGTAACAGTCTCGCGCTTGCGCCAGGCAGCAAAAACGGCCCCGCAGGGCCGTGTTGGGTCGACAAAAGCGAAGCCATCAAAGCGGTGCGGCCACCTGGCGCTTGGCCGATTCGTGGTGGTGGTCCTGCATGCGGTCCTTGTGACGGCAGACCTGGCGGTCCAGCTTGTCCATCAGTTGGTCGATCGCCGCATAAAGATCCTCGTGGCAGTGTTCAACGAAGATGTCGCGGCCCTTGACATGGAGGGTGACCTCCGCTTTTTGTCGTCGATCCTTTTCCTTCTGGTTGTCTATCGTCAGCAGGACGTTGACATCGACCACCTGGTCGAAATGGCGCGTGACCCGGTCCAGCTTGGTCAGCACGTACTCGCGAAGCGCGGGGGTAACGTCTAGGTGATGTCCGCTGATCGTCAGGTTCATCGAGGACTCCTTTCAGGAAAGGGGAAAACAAGAGCAGGCTCATCACCTGCATTTGGTCGCTCGCAGCCGGTGCCTTTGGGGGCTCCGGTCGAATTCAGTGTGCGCGTGGGACCATGCTTTGACAAGCGTGGTCAGCCTCGTCCCAGGGGGTTAGACTCGCTGGTTGTGAGCATTACTGCGCAGGCCGTTCGCGGCGGTGTCTGGCCCTTTGGGGGCCAAGGCCACGCCTGACCCGTGCAGCCCGGCGTCACGGCCCTTTCGGGGCGCCAAGGCCTGCTGGCCCGGTGTTTTGGAATGGCCGGCTGCTGGGCAAAAACCCAGGGAAAACCCCGTGCGGCTCTCCGTTTTTAGACCCTGCCTGCAGGACCGGTTTTGGTTTTTTCTTGATTGTTGAAAGCACGACTTGGACACCCCTCACCCTCGGTGACCGTCCATTCCAGCTGCCGCGACGCCTGCCCCCGGGCCGGTCCGGTCCGTCTGGGGTGAGACGGTCTGCTCCGAACACCCCGACCTGATCTTTCTGCCCGCGCCGTGCCTGCCTTCCTCGGCCGCCGTGCCGGGCCGATCCGCTGGAAGTACCGCATGCTCAACGTGTTCACGCTGGACAAGGGCCGCCTGAGTGGCCGCCTCGTGCAAGAGGAAATCGAAACCGCGGCCGAACTGGCCCAGGTGCAGCCCGTGTGGGTGGACCTGGAAGCGCCGTCGGCCGAGGAGATCGGCTGGATCGCCGGCCGTTTCGGCCTGCAGATCCCCGGCAACATCGTGGACGATGACCTCGAAGAATCGGCCCGCTTCTACGAGGAAGACAACGGCGAGTTGCACATCCGCTCCGACTTCCTGATCGATGACGACATCACGCCGCGCAACGTGCGCGTGGCCTTCATCCTGTTCAACAACGTGCTGTTCTCGGTGCATGCCGAAGACCTGCCGGTGTTCCGCCTGCTGCGGCTGCGTGCGCGCCGCATCCCGGCCCTGATCGAGGACGCGAAGGATGTGCTGCTGAAGCTCTACGACGCCGACGCCGAATACTCCGCCGATGCGCTCGAAAGCATTTACGACAGCCTGGAAAAAGTCGGCGCCCGGGTGCTCAAGCAGGACGTGGACGACCGCATGGCGGCCGAGATCCTGGCAGCCATTGCCAAGGAAGAGGACTTGAACGGTCGCATCCGCCGCAACGTGATGGACACCCGCCGCGCGGTCAGCTTCATGATGCGCAGCCGCATGCTCAACGCCGAGCAGTTCGAGGAATCGCGCCAGATCCTGCGCGACATCGACTCGCTGGACAGCCACACTGCCTTCCTGTTCGACAAGATCAACTTCCTGATGGACGCCACCGTCGGCTTCATCAACATCAACCAGAACAAGATCATCAAGATCTTCTCGGTGGCCTCGGTCGCGCTGCTGCCGCCCACCTTGATCGCCAGCATCTACGGCATGAACTTCCAGGCCATGCCTGAGCTGACCTGGAAATACGGCTACCCCTATGCGCTGTGCCTGATGGTGGCCTCGGTCGCCGCGCCGCTGCTGTATTTCCGCCGCAAGGGCTGGATGCGGTGACGGTCATGCCAAGCTGGCGCGCCATCACGCTGGACCTGGACGACACGCTGTGGCCGGTCTGGCCAGCCATCGAAGCCGCCGAAGCCGTGTTGCACGGCTGGCTGAAGGCCAACGCACCGGCGACGGCTGCGGCTTTCGACACCGCGGCGCTGCGCCTGATCCGCGAGCAGGTCGGGCGCGAGCACCCTGAGCGCGGCCACGACCTCAGCTGGCTGCGGCTGACCAGCATTGCCCGCGCGTTGGCGCAGTGCGGTGAAGACCCGGCGCTGGCCGAGCCGGCTTTCGAGCTGTTCTTCGAGCACCGCCAAAAGGTACAGCTTTACGACGACGTGCCGGCCGCGCTGGTGCGGCTGGCCGCGCGTGGTCCTGTGCTGGCGCTGACCAATGGCAATGCCGACCTGCAGCGCATCGGCCTGGCCGGTCATTTCGCCGGCACGCTGGGTGCGCGTGAATTTGGCGTAGGCAAGCCCGAGCCGGCGTTTTTCCATGCCGCCTGCGAGCGCCTGGGCTGCGCGCCGCACGAAGTGCTGCACGTGGGCGACGACTGGGCGCTGGACATCGAAGGCGCGCACGCCGCCGGCCTTGCCAGCGTCTGGCTGCATCGGCCCGGCCATCGCCCCAAGCCGCTGCGCACCACCGCCACGCCGTGGCGCGAGCTGGATTCGCTGACGGCGTTGGCCGATGCGCTGGACCTGTTCGACGCCGCGCCAGCGAAAGCCTGATCAGTCCCGGCTCAACTGGGCCGCAGGCCCGGCGATGCGCCGCTTCAGCCAGCGCAGCAGGCCGCCCAGCAGCGGCACCTGCTCGTACAGCTCCTCAGCCGCGTCCCAGTAGTCGCGGTGCAGCGCCACCCGGGCCCTGCAGGTCGAACAGCAAATGGCTGCTGCCGTGGATGTGCAGCGGCCGGCCGTTGCGCAACGCGTCGAAATCCCAGGTCATGAAACACTGCGCGCCTTCGGCGATCACGCTGTGCACCGTGAAGCGCGGCGCCTGCAGGTTGGTGAACATGCGGCGGAAGATCGCGTCGATCTCGGCCACGCCCTGCACGCTGTGGAACGGGTCCTTGAAGTAGGCCTCGGGCGTGTAGAGCCTGGGCAACTGCGCCAGGTCGGCCAGCTGCAGTTGCTCGAAGAAGTGGATCAACTTCTGCACCCGTGCGTCGGCATGGCGCGGTGCCGGGCGCTGCCGGTCCTTCAGCTCGGCGAGGGAGGGCAAGGCGTTTTTGAGCATGGTCACAGCCCCGTCACCCGGCGCACGGCCGGGAAGTACAAAGCATCAGGCAGGTAGCGTGCGGCGCGCATCCAGCGGGTGAAACGTTTCGGAAAGTGCAGCGAGAAGTCGCCCACGGCCCAGCCGGCCAGCATCTGCCTTGCGGCTTCATCGGCGCTGATCAGCGCTGGCATCGCGTGCTCGTTCTGCTGCACCAGAGGCGTGTCGACAAAGCCCGGGCAGACCACCGACACGCCAATGCCTTGCGCATGCAAATCGCAGTACAGGCACTCGGCCAGGTTGATCAGCGCCGCCTTGGTCGGCCCGTAGGCCAGCGAGTTCGGCAGCCCGCGGTAGCCGGCCACGCTGCTGATCAGGCTCAGGTGGCCGCTGCGCTGGCGCAGCAGCACCGGCAGCACGGCGTCCAGCAGATTCAGCGCACCGACGTAGTTGATCTGGTCGTGCCGAAGCGCATCCACCAGGTCGAAGGCCGTGGCGCGCAGCGCGCGGTAGTGGCCGGCGCAGTACACCACCATGTCCAGCCGGCCATGCCGGGCCACCACGGTCTGTGCGGCAGCCTGCAGCGAGTCGCGGTCGGTCACGTCCAGCGCAATCGCCTGGCTGCCCGGGTGGCGGGCCACGAATTCGTTAAGAGGAACCTCATGGCGGGCCGAGCAGACGACAACGGCGCCGGCAGCATGCAGCCGCTCGGCCAGTGCCCGGCCAATGCCCGAAGAGGCACCGACCAGCCAGACCACCTGGCCCTGCCAGGCGGGAATGCGGGGGTTCAGGGACATCAGGTGCTTTCGCAGCAGTGCAGGCGGGCAGGCATGGCCGGGCTCATGGCTTGTAGAAGGCCAGCGTGACCTCGCCGAGCTGGAAGCCGAACTTGCGCATCGCCGCCTTGTTCAGCATCACGTGGGCATCCATCAGGTACATCCAGTCGTTGAACTGCACCTCGTAGACCGTGCCGTCCACCGGCAGGCGCAGCGTGTAGTGCCAGTTCAGTGCATTGCCTGCGGCCTGGCCGACGGCCTCGCCGACCACGTCGTCGGCCCTGCCGGTGTAGCGGCCGTCGGGCAGCTGGCGCAGGTGCCAGACCCTGCGCTGGCGCTCGCCGTCGCTGTAGACGAAGTCCTCCTCCAGCACGCCTTCATCGCCTTCCCAGCGGCCGTTCAGGGCCACGCTGAAGCGGCGTACCACCTTGCCCGAGCGGTCGGTGAACAGCCCCTGCGCGCTCATCGGGCCGTTGAAATAGCTGCGCAAGTCCAGCACCGGGGTCTGGCTGGCGTAGTCGGCCGGCGTCGGGCTGGCGCAGCCGGACAACAAGGCCAGGCACAGCGGCGCGCTGAGCGCGAGCCCGGCCAGGCGAGGCCAGCGGGTGTTCAGGCGGGCAAACATTCAGGCACCTTTTTTCTCAGCCAGCCGTGCCATAGCAGCAGGCCAGCCAGGGTTTTCAACACACAGGGCAGCGCGCCATACACGGTGGCCAATGCCAGGCCGGCAGCCGCATCGGCATGGCCTGGCGCATAGCCGAGCGCCTGCAGCAGCGGCAGCGCCACGCCGGCCGCCAGCGCCAGGTTCAGCTTGGTGCAGAGCTGCCACCA
>NZ_VIDT01000158.1 GCF_006519715.1 Ideonella azotifigens | reverse complement strand
CTGGGCCAGAATGCTTCCTACGTCGGCCACAACGAACAGGCGCGCGACGCGCTGACCGAAGCGATCACGCTGGGTGAAGCCCATCCAGAGTTCGGTGCCAGCCAGTTGTTCACCGCCTACATCACGCTGGGCAACGTGCAGCGCGCGCTCGGCGCCTACGACCAGGCCCGGGCGAGCTTCCTGCACAGCCTGGAGATCGGGCACCGGACGGCCGCGGCGCCCGGACAGGTCCATTTCACCGAGGCGACCTTCGCCAACTTCCTCTACGACACAGGCCGCTTCCACGAAAGCCTGGCCGTCGTCGAGCCGGCCTACCGCTTCGGCCTCGCCGGCGAGCTTCAGATGGGCCTGGCCAAGCCGATGATGGTGGCTGCGCACGGCAGGATCCTGATCGCCCTGGGCCGGACCGAAGAAGGCCTGGCCGACGTGGATCAGGCGTTCAAGCTCGGCGACCGGATGAAGGATGCACCCGACTTCGCCGTGCCGCTCCTGAGCTTCCGGGCACGGGGGCTGACCGACCTCGGCCGCTTCGACGAGGCGCAAGCCGCCATCCAGCAGGCGCAGGACATCGCCACCAAGGCCAACTACCAGGCGGGTAGCTTCATCCGCGCGGCGCATCGGCGCCTGCTGGTCGCACAAGGGCAAGGCCGGCAGGCGCTGGCCGAGTACCAGCAAGCGCGCGCCGACAAGAAGCTGCCGAAGGACCCGGCGCCTTCCGAGACAGTGGCTGCACAGGCTGAATCGGCATGGCTGCAGATGGCCGCGGGCAACGCCGCCGATGCCGAGCGGCTGGCCCGGCAGGCGCTTGAAAAGATCGCGCAAGGCCAATCCGCCGACTACCAGCGGGACCACGAAGCGCTGGCCACGCTGGTGCTCGGGCAAGCCCTGCTGGCGCAACACCGCGCAGCCGAAGCGAGGCCCGTGCTGGAGCAGGCCGTCAAGCTGCACCGCGCCGAGTACGACGCCGCGCGCAGCCTGGCGCTTGCGGACGCACTGCGCAGCTTCGCCGACTGCCAGCGCGCGCTCGGCGAATCCGCCCACGAGGCGCTGGCCGAGGAGAAGCGGATCCGAGCGACACACGGCCAGGCTGCCGTGGCGTTAACGCACTGAAAGTGCCGGCCAGAATGCTGGCTATTGGCTGCCCGCAGGTGGCACCGGATAGCGCCTCAGCCCTTCCAGGTTCAGCACCCGCAAGCCCCCGTATTCGATCTGGATCAGCTGCGCGCCCTGCAGCGAGCGCAGCGCCTCGTTGACCCGCTGGCGCGACAGGCCGACCAGGTAGGCCAGTTCCTGCTGGGTGATGCGCAGCAACTGGCCCACGCCCGGGTAGAGCACCGGGTGGAACAGCGCGGCAAGGTTGCGCGCCACGCGCGAATCGGGGTCGTTAAGGCGGTCCGTCTCGCGGGCCAGGATGAACTGGCCCAGGCGCTCGTTGAGCTGGTTCAGCACGAAGCGGTTGAAAGCGATGCTGCGGCCCAGCAGGTCGTGGAAGGCATCGATCGGCAGGCCGGCCACCGCGCTCTGGCGCAGCGCCTCCACGTTGTAGCGGTAGGGCTCGCGCTTGAGCAGCGTGCCCTCGCCAAACCAGGCGCCCGGCGGCAGGCCTGCAAAAGTGACGATGGGGCCATGGCTGCCGTCGTTGCTCATCTTCAGAAGGCCTTCCACCAGGCCGAACCAATAGGTGGGCGCCTTGCCGAGACGGCAGATCAGGTCGCCCGGCTCCGCCGTGACGACGCGGACCTCGGGTTTCACGAGTGCCTGGTCCTCGCCGCTCAAGAGCGCCAGCCACGGAATGGTGGCCAGCTCGGCCTCGTGTGCGCGCCGCGAGCGCTGGTAGAGCGAGGGCGCCGCTGGGCCGGAATGCTGGAGAGTTAAGGCGACGTTCATGTGCCCCGACATTGCCAGCAAGCCGCGGGAAAGTCCGCCCCGGACAGACCCGTAGATTGTCGTTGAACCGACAACATGGCGTCAAAGCCGGCCCTAGCATCCGGCGCAAACAGCCACCGGAGACTCGCCCTTGGACACGACGTTTGTGCGCCTGCTGCTGCTACACGCCGCCGCTCGACCGCAGGACCCGGCGCTGCGCGAAAAGGAATACGGCATCTGGCAAACCACCTCCTGGGGCGCACTGGCCGAGCGCGTGCGCCTGCTGGCCGCGGGCCTGGCCGCAGCAGGCCTGCAGCGTGGCCAGCACCTGGCCGTGATCGGCGACAACCGGCCGCGGCTTTACGCCACCATGCTGGCCGCGCAGGCCCTGGGCGCGGTGCCGGTGCCGCTTTACCAGGACGCGGCGGCGGCCGAGTTCGTGTTCCCGCTGGTGAATGCCGAGATCGGGTTTGCGGTGGTAGAGGACCAGGAGCAGGTCGACAAGCTGCTGGAGATCCGCACGCAGTGCCCGCAGCTCGCGCGCATCTGGTTCGACGACCCGCGTGGCCTGCGCCGCTACGAAGCGCCCGGCCTGGCCTCGCTGGACCAACTGCTGGCCGAAGGCGCAGACTTCCATACCGGCCAGCCAACCTTCGTGGACGCGCAGATCGCGCTTGGCCAACCCGACGATGTGGCCGCGATGTTCTTCACCTCCGGCACCACCGGCCAGCCCAAGGGCGTGGTGCACAGCCACCGCACGCTGCTGGACCGCGCCGCGGCCGGCCAGGCCTTCGACAGGCTGACCGAGCACGAAGAAGTGCTGGCCTACCTGCCGCCGGCCTGGATTGGCCAGAACATCTTCAGCTATGCGCAGTGGCTGGCCTGCGGCTACGTGGTGAACTGCCCCGAGTCGGCCGCCACCGTCAGCATCGACCTGAAGGAGATCGGGCCGACCTACTATTTCGCGCCGCCGCGCATCTTCGAAGCGATGCTGACCACCGTCACCATTCGCATGGAAGACGCCAGCGCGATCAAGCGCGGCCTGTACCAGCACTTCATGGCACTCGCCCGCCGCGTGGGCACTGCGCTGATGGACGGCCAGCCCGTCGGCGCGCTGGACCGGCTCCGCTATGCACTGGGCAATGTGCTGATCTACGGCCCGCTGCGCAACACGCTGGGCCTGTCGCGCGTGCGGGTGGCCTACACCGCGGGCGAGGCCATCGGGCCGGACCTGTTCGCGTTCTACCGCGCCATTGGCATCAACCTGAAGCAGCTTTACGGCTCGACCGAGACCGCCGTGTTCGTCTGCCTGCAGCCGGACCATGAAGCGCGGTCCGACACCGTCGGCGTGCCCATCGCCGGCGTGGAGCTGAAGGTCTCCGAACAGGGCGAGGTGCTGATCAAGTCGCCTGGCCTGCTGCGCGGCTACTACAAGAACCCGGCCGCCACCGCCGAGGTCATGACGGCAGACGGCTGGTACCGCAGCGGAGACGCCGGTTTCCTCGATGCCGGCGGCCACCTGAAGATCATCGACCGCGCGAAGGACGTTGGCCGCCTCGCGGGCGGCGCGTTCGACGGCGCGATGTTCGCGCCCAAGTATGTGGAGAACAAGCTGAAGTTCTTCCCGCACATCAAGGAGGCCGTGGCCTTCGGCGACGGCCGCGACCGCGTCTGCGCCTTCATCAACATCGACTTCGAGGCCGTGGGCAACTGGGCCGAGCGGCGCAACCTGGCCTACGCCGGCTACACCGACCTGGCGCAGAAGCCCGAGGTCTACGCGCTGATCCAGGACTGCGTGCAGCAGGTCAATGCCGACCTGGCGCGCGACGAGCTGCTGGCCGGCTCGCAGATCCATCGCTTCCTGGTCCTGCACAAGGAACTGGACGCCGACGACGGCGAGATGACCCGCACCCGCAAGGTCAAGCGCAGCTTCATTGCCAGCAAGTACGCGCCGCTGGTGGACGCGCTCTACGGCGGCCTGAAGCAACAGTACATCGAGACGGCGGTGACCTTCGAGGACGGCCGCAGCGGCCGCATTGCCGCGACGCTGCAGATCGCCGACACCCAGACCTACCCTGCCGCTTCACGGAAGGCTGCATGACATGAGCAGCAAGACTTCAACGGCCGCCGGCGAGGTCATCCTCGACGTGCAGCACATCAGCCTGCGCTTTGGCGGCGTCAAGGCGCTGAGCGACATCAGCTTCAATGTGCGCGAGCACGAGATCCGCGCCATCATCGGCCCGAACGGTGCCGGCAAGAGCTCGATGCTGAACTGCATCAACGGCGTCTACACGCCGCAGGAGGGCCAGATCACCTTCCGCGGCCAGACCTTCAGCCACATGAACTCGCGCCAGGTGGCCGAGATGGGCGTGGCCCGCACTTTCCAGAACCTGGCCTTGTTCAAGGGCATGAGCGTGCTGGACAACCTGATGACAGGCCGCAACCTGCGCATGAAAAGCCCGCTGCTGCTGCAGGCGCTGCGCTGGGGGCCGGCGCTGAAGGAAGAGATCGCGCAGCGAGAAGCGGTCGAACGCATCATCGACTTCCTGGAAATCCAGGCCTTCCGCAAGACGCCCGTCGGCCAGTTGCCCTACGGCCTGCAAAAACGCGTGGACCTGGGCCGCGCGCTGGCGATGGAACCCAGCGTGCTGCTGCTGGACGAGCCGATGGCCGGCATGAACGTCGAGGAGAAACAGGACATGTGCCGCTTCATCCTGGATGTGAACGACGAATTCGGCACCACCATCGTGCTGATCGAACACGACATCGGCGTGGTGATGGACCTCTGCGACCGCGTGGTGGTGCTGGACTACGGCAAGAAGATCGGCGACGGCACGCCGGCCGAGGTGCGCGCCAACCCCGAAGTCATCCGAGCCTACCTGGGCACGGACGCCGCGCCGCCCGCTGCGGCTCCACGCGCCACATCGCCTGTCACCCCGCCGCTGGCCGACCAACGCGCCGCAGCCTGAAAGGAACATCGAGATGGGGTTTTTTCTGGAAACGGTGTTCGGCGGGCTGATGGCCGGCATGCTGTACGCGCTGGTCGCGCTGGGCTTTGTGCTGATCTTCAAGGCCTCTGGCGTCTTCAACTTTGCACAGGGTGCGATGGTGCTGTTCGCAGCGCTGGCGATGGCGCGCTTCTCCGAATGGTTCCCGCAGTGGTTCGGCTTCGAGAGCCTGATCCTGGCCAACCTGCTGGCGCTCATCGCCAGCGTGGCCTGCATGATCGTGGTGGCCTGGCTGGTGGAGCGGCTGGCGCTGCGCGGCCTGGTGAACCAGCCGGCCATCACGCTGCTGATGGCCACGCTGGGCATCAGCTACTTCCTCGATGGCGCCGGCCAGCTGCTGTTTGGCAGCGCCACCTACAAGATCGACGTGGGCCTGCCGAAGGACCCGATGTTCGTGCTGGAGAACACCTTCCCCGGCGGCCTGCTGCTGAACAAGGAAGACCTGTATTCGGCGCTGATCGCCGCGCTGCTGGTCGCCACGCTGACGTTGTTCTTCCAGAAGACCCGCACCGGCCGCGCGCTGCGCGCGGTGGCCGACGACCACCAGGCCGCCCAGTCCATCGGCATTCCGCTGGCGCGCATCTGGGTCATCGTCTGGGCCGTGGGCGGCGTGGTGGCACTGGTGGCCGGCATCATCTGGGGCAGCAAGCTGGGCGTGCAGTTCTCCATCTCCATGGTCGCGCTGAAGGCCTTCCCGGTGGTGATCCTCGGCGGCCTGACCTCGGTGCCCGGCGCCATCGTCGGCGGGCTGATCATCGGCGTTGGCGAAAAGCTGTCGGAAATCTACCTCGGGCCCACCGTGGGCGGCGGCATCGAGAACTGGTTTGCCTACGTCCTTGCGCTGGGGTTCCTGCTTGTTCGCCCCCAGGGTCTTTTCGGCGACAAGATCATTGACCGCGTCTGAGGAGGCCATCACATGCTCTATCGTGAAAACGGCCAGTTCAAGACCTCGTACGCGGCGGACCTGGCGCTGTTCCCCATCGCGCAGGACCGCTGGGCCATGTGGGCGCTGGTGGCCATCGCCTTTGTCGCCGTGCCCTGGCTGGCCAGCGACTACACCTTCCGCGCGGTGCTGATCCCGTTCCTGATCCTGTCGCTGGCCGCCATCGGGCTGAACGTGCTGGTGGGCTACTGCGGCCAGATCTCGCTGGGCACCGGCGCCTTCATGGCGGTGGGCGCGTATGCCGCGTTCAACCTGCAGGTGCGCATCGAGGGCATGCCGCTGATCCTGTCGCTGATCGGCGGCGGGCTGGCGGCCACCGTCTGCGGCGTGCTGTTCGGCCTGCCCAGCCTGCGCATCCGCGGGCTGTACCTGGCGGTGGCCACGCTGGCGGCACAGTTCTTCATCGACTGGTTCACCAACCGGGTCAAGTGGGTCACGAACGACTCGCCTTCGGGCTCGGTCAGCGTCGGCCCGCTGCAGGTCTTCGGCTTCGACGTGAGCAGCCCGGTCCAGAAGTACCTCTTGTGCCTGACGCTGGTGGCCGTGCTGGCGCTGGCGGCCAAGAACCTGGTGCGTGGTGCCATTGGCCGCGAATGGATGGCCATGCGCGACATGGACGTGGCGGCAGCCGTGATCGGCATCCGCCCGGTCTATGCCAAGCTCAGCGCGTTTGCGGTCAGCAGCTTCATCGTCGGCGTGGCCGGCGCGCTGTGGGCCTTTGTGCACCTGGGCGCTTGGGAGCCCGCGGCGTTCGGCATCGACAAGTCCTTCCAGCTGCTGTTCATGATCATCATCGGCGGGCTGGGCTCGATCGCCGGCAGCTTCCTCGGCGCGGCCTTCATCGTGCTGCTGCCGCTCCTGCTGAACCACTTGCCGCATTGGCTGGGTCTGCCGATTTCCACCGGCACGGCCTCGCAGCTGGAACACATGATCTTCGGCGCGCTGATCGTGTTCTTCCTGATCGTCGAGCCACACGGCCTGGCCAAGCTGTGGTCCACGGCCCGGCAAAAACTTCGCCTCTGGCCCTTCCCGCATTGACATGAACCACCCCTACCGCCTTCGGCGGCCCCTCAAGGGGCAGCGCCAGTGGCCCGGCGAAGCCGGATCCACGGCGCTCGCTTGATTGAAGTCACGCACCGCACAGAGTGCATCACCTAGGAGACAAACACATGCGCTTCACTTCCCTGGTTCGCACCACGCTGTTGGCCGCGGCCGCGCTGGCTTCGGCCACCGTTCCGCTGGCCGTGCAGGCCCAGGCAGCCAATGAGCAGTTCATCCCGCTGCTGGTCTACCGCACCGGCCAGTTCGCGCCGCTGGGCATTCCCTGGGGCGACGGCAAGCAGGACTACCTGAAGCTGATCAATGCCCGCGACGGCGGCGTCAACGGCGTGAAGCTGGCCTTCGAGGAATGCGAGACGGCCTATGACGCGGCCAAGGGCGTGGAGTGCTACGAACGCCTGAAGACCAAGGGCGGCGGCGCGAGCGGCTTCGACACCCAGTCCACCGGCATCACCTTCGCGGTGACCGACAAGGCCTTTGTCGACAAGGTCGTCGTCGAGACGCCGGGCTATGGCCTCTCGGCCTCGGCCGACGGCAGCGTGTTCGAGTGGAACTTCCCGCTGCTGGGCACCTACTGGACAGCGGCCGACGTGATGCTGCAGGACATTGCCAAGAAGGAAGGCGGCAGCCTGAAGGGCAAGAAGATCGCGCTGGTCTATCACGACAGCCCCTACGGGAAGGAGCCCATCGCGCTGCTGCAGCGGCGCTCAGCCGCCGAGGGCTTCGAGGTGCAGCTCTACCCGGTCACGCCGCCCGGCGTGGAGCAGAAATCCGTCTGGCTGCAGATCCGCCAGGCGCGGCCGGACTACGTGCTGTTCTGGTCCGCCGGCGTGATGACGCCGGCCGGCATCCGCGAGGCCCAGGCCAGCGGCTTTCCGCGCGAGAAGATGTACGCGATCTGGTGGGCCGGTTCGGACCATGACGTGAAGGACATTGGCGCCGGCGCCAAGGGCTACAACGCGATCACGCTGCACAACAGCTCGGCCCGCGACCGGGTGCACGAGGACCTGAAGAAGTTCGTCTACGACAAGGGCCAGGGCACGGGCGCGGCGACCGAGATCGGCGCGCTGGCCCACACCCGCGGCATGATGATCGCGATGCTGCAGGTCGAGGCCATTCGCGCGGCGCAGGAGAAATACGGCAAGGGCAAGGTCATGACGCCCGAGCAGGTGCGCTGGGGCTTCGAGAACCTGAACCTCACGGCCGACAAGCTGAAGGCTCTGGGCTTTGGTGAAGTGATGCGGCCGGTGCAGACCAGCTGCAGCAACCACATGGGCACCGACTGGGCCCGCATCGTCCAGTGGGACGGCGCGAAATGGAACCTGGCCTCCGACTGGTACCAGTCCGACAAGACGCACATCGATCCGATGGTCAAGGAAGCCGCGGCCAAGTACGCCAAAGACAAGAACCTCAAGCCACGCAGCTGCAGCTGAACCGAGGGAGCCGGCCACCATGGAAGCGATTGCTGAATCGGCCCCACCGTTGGCGGCCACGCCGAAGGCCGCGTTGCCGCCCGCACTGCTGGACGTCAACGGCATCGAGGTGATCTACCACCACGTGATCCTGGTGCTGAAGGGCGTGTCGCTTCAGGTGCCTGAAGGATCGGTGGTGGCCTTGCTGGGCGGCAACGGCGCGGGCAAGACGACCACGCTGCGCGCCGTCTCCAACCTGCTGGCGGGCGAGCGCGGCGAGGTCACCAAGGGCCGCATCGAGCTGCGCGGCGAGCGCATCGAAAAGCTCAGCCCGGCCCAGCTGGTGCAGCGGGGCGTGGTGCAGGTCATGGAAGGCCGGCACTGCTTTGCGCACCTCACCATTGAAGACAACCTGCTCACGGGGGCCTATGCGCGCAAGGACGGCAAGGCCGCGGTCGCCGAGACGCTGGAGAAGGTCTACGCCTACTTCCCGCGGCTGAAGACCCGCCGCAGCAGCCAGGCCGCCTACACCTCGGGTGGCGAGCAGCAGATGTGCGCGATCGGCCGCGCACTGATGGCCAACCCGAAGATGGTGCTGCTGGATGAGCCGTCCATGGGCCTGGCGCCGCAGATCGTGGAAGAGGTCTTCCAGATCGTGCAGGACCTGAACCGCAAGGAGCGCGTGACCTTCCTGCTCGCCGAGCAGAACACCCACATCGCGCTGCGCTACGCGGACCACGGCTACATCCTCGAAAACGGCCGCGTGGTGATGGACGGCGCCGCGGCCGAGCTGCGCGAAAACGAGGACGTGCAGGAGTTCTACCTGGGCATGGGGCGCGAGGAAGGCGGCGAGCGCAAGAACTTCCGCGACGCGAAGAGCTACAAGCGCCGTAAAAGATGGCTGGCATGAGGAGCCGCGATGAGTGACGACGATCTGTCCGGCTGGGCCCTGCCCGCCTTCAAGCCCGACGAAGCGTTGCAGACGCTGCGCCGTGGCCTGCGCGACCTGAAGCTGCAGGAGCAGGCCGGCGGCGCGCCGCTGCGCTACCAGTTCAAGGGCAAGCCGGTGGCCGAGCTGAGCCTGGCCGAAGGCGGCTTGCAGGTGCGCTGGGTCAAGCGCCCGTCGCACAGCCCTGAATGGCAAAGTCGCACGCTGGGCAACGCGGCAGCGGTGCGGGACTGGCTGGCCGCCCTGAAGCGCCAGGCGGCCGGCTGGGACGGCAAGGAGTGACACGGTGAGCCTGACCTCGTTCTACGACCTGCTG
>NZ_VIDT01000157.1 GCF_006519715.1 Ideonella azotifigens | reverse complement strand
CGGCCGGAGCGGGCAGAGAAACCGGAGCGACCGGAGCGACCAGAGCGGGCAGAGCGGGCAGAGAAGCCGGGGCGCGGAGAGCCCAATGGGCGTGGCGGCGAACAGGCGCCGGATGCGCCGCGCAAGGAGCGTTGATTTCGACCTGTCGCCTGGCACCAGGCATGGTGTCGAAGGCGCTCAGGCGCCCTTGCCGCGGCCGGCGATGATCGCGTCGGCCACGTTCTTGGGCGCTTCGCTGTAGTGCTTGAACTCCATCGTGTACGTGGCGCGGCCTTGCGACATCGAGCGCAGCGTGGTCGAGTAGCCGAACATTTCCGACAGCGGCACCTCGGCCTTGATGACCTTGCCGCCGCCAATCATGTCGTCCATGCCCTGCACCATGCCGCGGCGGCTGGACAGGTCGCCCATCACGTTGCCGGCGTAGTCCTCAGGCGTCTCGACTTCCACCGCCATCATCGGCTCCAGGATGACAGGCGAGGCCTTGCGCATGCCTTCCTTGAAACCCATGGACGCGGCCATCTTGAACGCGTTTTCGTTCGAGTCCACCTCGTGGTACGAGCCGAAGGTCAGCGTGACCTTCACGTCCACCACCGGGAAACCGGCCAGCACGCCGTTCGGCAATGTGTCGATCAGGCCTTTTTCCACCGCAGGGATGAACTCGCGCGGCACCACGCCACCCTTGATCGCGTCGACGAACTCGAAGCCCTTGCCAGGCGCCTGCGGCTCGACCGTCATCACCACGTGGCCGTACTGTCCCTTGCCGCCGGACTGGCGCACGAACTTGCCTTCCACGTCGGAGACCGACTTGCGGATGGTTTCGCGGTAGGCCACCTGCGGCTTGCCCACATTGGCTTCCACGCCGAACTCGCGCTTCATGCGGTCGACGATGATTTCCAGGTGCAGCTCGCCCATGCCGGAAATGATGGTCTGGCCGGATTCTTCGTCGGTGCGCAGGCGGAATGAGGGGTCTTCCCTGGCGAGCCGGCCCAGCGCAATGCCCATCTTCTCCTGGTCGGCCTTGGTCTTGGGCTCCACCGCCTGCGAGATCACGGGTTCGGGGAAGACCATCTTCTCCAGCGTGATGATGGCGTCCGGGTCGCACAGCGTCTCGCCGGTCGTCACGTCCTTCAGGCCCACGCAGGCGGCGATGTCCCCGGCCAGGATTTCCGAGATTTCCTCGCGCTGGTTGGCATGCATCTGCAGGATGCGGCCGATGCGTTCCTTCTTGCCGCGGATCGGGTTGAACACCGAATCACCGGACTTCAGCACGCCCGAATACACGCGCACGAAAGTCAGTTGGCCCACGTACGGGTCCGTCATCAGCTTGAAGGCCAGCGCGGCAAACTTCTCGCCGTCGTCGGCCTTGCGGACCACGTCCTTGTCGTCCTCGTCATGGCCAGGCACCGGCGGGATGTCCAGTGGGGAGGGCATGAAGTCGATCACCGCGTCCAGCATGCGTTGCACGCCCTTGTTCTTGAACGCGGTGCCGCACAGCATGGGCTGGATCTCGCCGGCAATGGTGCGCGTGCGCAAGGCCTGCGTGATCTCTTCTTCGCTCAGGTCGCCGCTTCCCAGGTACTTGTCCATCAGCGCCTCGCTGCTTTCGGCCGCGACCTCCAGCATCTTCTCGCGCCATTCCTGGGCCAGCTCGGCCAGCTCGGCCGGAATCGCTTCGTAGCTGAACTTCATGCCCTGGGACACGTCGTCCCAGAGGATGGCCTTCATCTTGATCAGGTCCACCACGCCCTTGAAACCCTCTTCGGCGCCAATGGGGATGACGATCGGCACCGGGTTGGCCTTCAGCCGGTCGATCATCATCTGGCGCACGCGGAAGAAGTCGGCGCCCACGCGGTCCATCTTGTTGACGAAGGCCAGGCGCGGCACCCGGTACTTGTTGGCCTGGCGCCAGACGGTTTCGCTCTGCGGCTGCACGCCACCCACCGCGTCGTAAATCATCACCGCGCCGTCCAGCACGCGCATCGAGCGCTCCACCTCGATCGTGAAGTCCACGTGGCCGGGGGTGTCGATGATGTTGATGCGGTGCTCGGGCCGGGCCAGGTCCATGCCCTTCCAGAAGCAGGTCGTCGCGGCCGACGTGATGGTGATGCCGCGTTCCTGCTCCTGCTCCATCCAGTCCATCGTGGCCGCGCCGTCGTGCACCTCGCCCAGCTTGTGGTTGATGCCGGTGTAGAACAGGATGCGCTCGGTGATGGTGGTCTTGCCGGCATCGATGTGCGCGGAGATGCCGATGTTGCGGTAACGCTCGATGGGGGTTTTGCGGCTCACGATGCGACCCTGGAAAGTTGGCCTATGAGAGGTGTCCCGGGTCTGGCGACCCGAAACGCTGGCTTCAGCCGTTTCGCGAGGAAAGGGCCGGGGCACCAGTATGCCGACAGATGGCGCATCGTGTCATGGCGCCTGCGGTCATGCGGGCTTGCAGGCCTGTGGACTTGTGCCGGCAGCGATGCCGATGAACCTGGGCTCAGCGGCGCGGGCGCGGGGCTGGCGAGGCCAGGCCCTGCTGCACCGTGCACAGGATGTCCAGCACCGTGCGGTCGCGCAAGGCATCCCGGTCGTACAGCGGATAACGCGCCACCCCCAAGGTGAGCAGCAGGTAACCCAGCATTTGCGCCACCAGCGCGTCGGTGCTGAGGCCCAGTGCTGCGTCGCCGGGCGGTGTTGCCGCGCAGGCGGCCACGCGTTCGCGCGTCAGCAGCACCATGCCTGCGTAGACCGGCTGGTGTTCCATGTCCACCGCGTCCGCGCCGGAGGTCTGCACCAGGGACATGTAGATCATGCGGAACTGGTCCGGGCGCAGCTCCCAGAAGGCCAGGAAGCTGCGCACATGGGCTTCCAGCAGCTTCAGCGGCGTGCGCCGTCCCTTCTGCACCGACTGCAACTCGGCCAGCAGCGCCTCGAAGATCTCCAGCCACAGGCCTTCCAGCAAGGCCTGCTTGCTGGGGAAGTAGCTGTACAGCGCCATGGTCGAGAGCTTGAACTCCAGCGCCATGCGGCGCATCGACAGCGCGGCCAGGCCTTCGTCGCGGTAGATCAGGCGCGCTCGCTCCAGCAGCTCGCGCTTGAGCGTCGCCATCTCGTTCGGGCTGCGGCGCAGGCGGACGGTCGCTGGTTTGTTGCGCGGTGCCTTGGTGTTCATCGGGTTCCGGTTCCAGCCATCTTGGGTAGCCCGATACGGTAGTGCAGGTCGGTTCTAGGCCAAATGGGCGAGAACCCCTGTGCTTTTGTGGGGTTGTCACTAACGTACACGTACAACAATATCGATTAGCAGGCATGCTTGCCACCTTGCATGCCGGATCTGTCCATTTGTATTGAGACCCACTTCATGCAAGTTCTTCATCGCCTTTCCGTCGGAGCCAAGCTGGGCCTCGCCTTTGCCGCCGTGCTGCTGATCACCACCGCGCTGGGCGTGCTGGCCATCGTCCAGCTCGGCCGTGTCAACGACACCGCCAGCGACATGGCCGACGACTGGATGCCCTCGATGCGCGCCGCGCAGACCGCCAGCCTGGAAGTGGCCCGGCTGCGCACCCGCGAGTACCGCTTCCTGCTGGCCGAGGAGGCGCAGCGCCCGGCCGTCATCGAGCAGCTGAAGTCCTCCGCCGAGGCCGTCGAACTGCAGCTGGCCAACTACGCCAGGCTGGTGCAGTCCGAAGACGAACGCAGCCAGCTGACGCGCACGCAGGAAGACTGGGCCGCCTATCTGAACAGCGACCGTGCCATGCAGGACGCGATGGCCAAGGGCGACAAGGCTCTGGCCAGCGAACAGCTGCTCAAGCGAGGCGTGCCCAGTTATGACGCGCTGCTGGCCAGCCTGAACAAGCTGACCAAGCAGAACGCCGATGGCGCCGAGGCAGCCAACGACCTGAGCGACCGGATCTACGCCAACAGCCGCTGGATGGTCATCGGCATGACGGTCATCGCGGTGCTGCTGGGCGCGGGCCTGGCCTTTGTCATCACCCGCCGCATCACCCGCCCGCTGGCCGACGCGGTGCGTCTGGCCGAGGCGGTTGCCCAGGGCGACCTGACGCGCAGCCTGCGCGTGGTCGGCCACGACGAACTGGCCCAGCTGCAGGGCGCGCTGCTGCGCATGGTCGAGCGGCTGAAGTCCGTCGTGACCCAGGTGCGCAACGGCGTGGATTCCGTCTCCAGCGCTTCGTCGCAGATCGCCACCGGCAACCATGACCTGTCGGCCCGCACCGAGCAGACGGCCGCCAACCTGGAGGAAACCGCCTCCAGCATGGAGCAGCTGACCGGCACCGTGGGGCAGAGCGCCGATACCGCGCGCCAGGCCAACCAGCTGGCCAGCTCGGCGGCCGAGGCGGCCGCACGCGGTGGCGAAGTGGTGGGCGGCGTGGTGCAGCGCATGCAGCAGATCAGCGACTCGTCCCGCAAGATCGCCGAGATCATCGGCGTGATCGACGGCATCGCGTTCCAGACCAACATCCTGGCGCTGAATGCGGCAGTGGAAGCGGCCCGCGCCGGTGAACAAGGCCGCGGCTTCGCGGTGGTGGCATCCGAGGTGCGCTCGCTTGCGCAACGCTCGGCCGAGGCGGCCAAGCAGATCAAGGGCTTGATCGTGAAGTCGACCGAGACCGTGGAGGCCGGCACGGCCGACGTGGCCCAGGCCGGCCAGGTCATGGACGAGATCGTGACCGGCGTGCGCCGCGTCACCGACCTGATGGCCGAGATCGCCGCGGCCGCTTCCGAGCAGCGCGACGGCATTGGCCAGGTCAACCAGGCAGTGGCCAACCTGGACCAGATGACGCAGCAGAACGCTGCGCTGGTCGAAGAGTCCACGGCCGCGTCTTCCTCGCTGCAGGAGCAGGCGCAGCGCCTGGCCGATGTGGTGGCGGTCTTCAACGTGGGCACGCCGGCCCGGGTTTGAGTGGCATTGAAGGCCTGCCGAGGGGCGGGTCGGGCGAAACAACAACAAGGTTCAACACGATGCGGTTCATCCGGTCAGGTTTCACGGCCCCTCTTTTTTCCGGGGCTGCGGGGTGGGTGATGTGGGCCTGCATGGGCGCGGCCCATGCGCAGGCCGCACCGCCAGACCAGGCGCTGGTCGAGCAGGGCCGCAAGCTGGCAGTCGCTGCCGATTGCGCGGCCTGCCACACCACGCCCAAGGGTGGCGCGGCCTTCGCGGGTGGCTACCCGATTGCGTCGCCGCTGGGGACGATCTATGCGTCGAACATCACGCCGTCCAGGGCGGGCGGCATTGGCGACTACACGCTGGCCGACTTCCAGCGCGCGCTGCGCCAGGGCGTGCGCAAGGACGGCGCGCAGCTCTATCCCGCGATGCCGTACACCTCGTACACGCAGCTCAGCGACGCGGACACGCAGGCGCTGTATGCGTACTTCATGCACGGCGTGACCGCGGTCGACCAGAAGGCACCCGAGACCGAGCTGCCGTTCCCGTTCAACCTGCGCCTCTCGATGGCCGCATGGAACAGCATGTTCCTGAAGGACGAGCGCTTCGTGCCCGACGCCTCCAAAAGCGCCGAGGTGAACCGCGGCGCCTACCTGGCTGGCGCGCTGGCGCACTGCAGCGCCTGCCACACGCCACGCAATGCCTTGATGGCCGAGCAACTGGGCAAGTCCTTCCTGGCCGGCGGCTCGGTCGGCCCCTGGTTCGCACCCAACATCACGTCGGACGCGACCAGCGGCATTGGCGGCTGGACCGAGGCCGAGCTGGTGCAGTACCTGAAGAGTGGCCGCGTGGACGGCAAGGCCCAGGCCGCCGGACCGATGGCCGAGGCCATCGAGCACAGCCTGCAGCACCTGCCCGACGAGGACCTCAAGGCCATCGCGGTCTACCTGAAGCAGACGCCGGCGGTGAACGACGGCGAGGCCAGGCCGCGTTTTGCCCATGGCGAAGCGTCCAAGGCCGAGATCGACATGCGCGGCCTGACAAATGATGCCGACGCCGGCTGGCGAGTCTTCAGCGGCAGCTGCGCGCAGTGCCACCAGGTGGGCGGCGGCGGCAACGGCGTCTACCCCTCGCTGTTCCACAACACCGCCCTCGGTGCCGACCGGCCCGACAACCTGATCGCCACCATCCTGCAGGGCGTGGACCGCACGGTCGACGGCAAAGCCCACTTCATGCCGGCATTCGGCGACACGGCCTCCTACGCCGACCGTCTGAGCGACCAGCAGATTGCCGACCTGAGCAACTACCTGCTGAGCTACCACGGCAACGCCGCGGTGAAGGTCAGCGCCAGTGACGTGCAGACCTTGCGCGCCGGCGGCAAGCCGCCACTGCTCGCGATGATCCGGCCGGCGATCCTGCCGGGCGGCGTGGTCGTGCTGTTGTTGTTGATCGTGCTGGTGGTTCGCCGCAGCCGTCGTGCCCGCTAGGAGACAAGCCATGAGCCACTCAAACCAGGACGGCTTCGAGCCCGTCCCGTTCCCCATTTCCCGCCGCGCACTGATCGGCGGCGCCGCCGTCGCAGGCGCTGCCTTCGCGCTGGGCGGCGCCGCCTTGCTGGGCACGACCAATGCCTTTGCCGCGGCCGCGGCTGGCGCGGACTTCCTGCGCCTGTCCGAATTCCTGACCGGCGGCAAGCCGCTGGAGCCGGGTCTCGCCACGCGCTACCAGGCTGCGCTGGCGCGCCATGACGCCAAGTTCAATGACTCCTCGGCTGCTTTGCAGCGCTATGTCGCCGAAGCCAAGGAAACCAGTGTCGACAGCCTGCTGGCCAGGCCGGACCTGGGCGAGCCGCTGCGCAAGACCATCACGCAAATCGTTTCGGCCTGGTACCTGGGCATCGTCGGCAATGACGCGGACGCCGAGCTGATCAGCTACGCGCAGGCCTTGATGTACCGGCCCACGCAAGACGTGCTGGTCATTCCCAGCTACGGCGGCGGCCCCGACTCCTGGGGCCAGAAGCCGGTCGGGGTGGTGGTACCAAGTACCGAGAAAGCAGCATGAGCAGCAACCAAGAATTTGATGCAGACCTGATCGTCATCGGGTCGGGCGTGATGGGCGGGCTGATCGCCAGCCGGCTGGCCAAGGCCGGCAAGTCGGTGATCATCCTGGAAGCCGGGCCGCGCGTGCGCCGGGCCGAGATCGTCGAGACCTTCCGCAATTCGCCGGTCAAGCTCTCGCTGGCCAACACCAAGGCCCAGGGCGCCGGCTCGCCGTTCCCGAACCCGCCGCACATCCCGTCCACCTATGGCGACTACCTGCAGCAGACCGGCCCAGTGTCGTACCCGACCAAGTACCTGCGCGTGGTCGGCGGCACGACCTGGCATTTCGGCTCGGCGCTGTGGCGCATGATCCCCAACGACTTCAAGCTGAAGACGCTCTATGGCCGTGGCCGGGACTGGCCCATCGGCTACGACGAGCTGGAGCCGTATTACTGCGAGGCCGAGGCCGAACTCGGTGTGTCGGGCATCGACGGGCAGGACGAAAGCGGCCATGGCGGGCAGGCCTGGCCGCCACGCTCCAAGCCCTTTCCAATGAAGGGCCTGAACGAGCCGTATTTCATGACGCGCATGGCCGAGATGCTGGCGCCTGGCGGCTACAACCCGGTGATCGAGCCGCACGGCCGGGCCACGCGGCCTTACGGCAACCGCCCGGTCTGCGCCGGCAACAACAACTGCAACCCGGTCTGCCCCATCGGTGCCAAGTACGACGGCTCGATGCACATCGACGTGGCCGAACGCCACGGCGCCAAGCTGCTGGACAACGCCGTGGTCTACAAGATCGAGCACGGCGCGGACAACAAGATCACCGCCGTCAACTACAAGCAGCCCGACGGTACTTCGCATCGCCTCACGGCCCGCCACTTCGTGCTGGCCGCCTACGCCATCGAAGGCCCGAAGCTGCTGCTGATGTCGACCTCGGAGAAGTTCCCGAACGGCATTGCCAACTCGTCCGACCAGGTTGGCCGCAACCTGATGGGCCACACCGGCATCAGCGTCAACGCGATGATGAACGAGGACGTCTGGCCGGGCCAGGGGCCGACCGAGCTGCTGGTCTACCTGAACTACCGCGACGGCGAATTCCGCAAGGACATTCCCAGCTACAAGACCAAGTTCCGCAACACCGTGCCGACCTCGCAGATCGCCTCCGCGCTGCTGGCCAAGGGCGTGCTCGGCAGCAAGCTGGACGCCGAGATCCGCCGCCAGTCTGCGCGCTCGATCAACATCGCGGTGGACCTGGAAACCGAGGCCCAACCGCAGAACCGCATCGTGCCCAGCAAGAAGCGCTTCGACGGCATCGGCCTGCCGGTGCCGGAGATCTACTACAGCGTCAACGACTACTGGAATGCCGGGCGAGACTTCGCGGTCAAGGACCTGACGCGCATGACCAAGCTGCTGAACGCCGACGTGCTGAAGATGGACACCAGCCACCAGGACCGCCAGCACATCATGGGCACCACGCTGATGGGCGACGACCCCAAGGACTCGGTGGTGGACCGCGACTGCCGCACGCACGACCATCCGAACCTGTTCATCGCCGGCACCGGCGTGATGCCTTCGGCCTCCTGCATGAATCCGACGCTGACCGGCGCCGCGCTGAGCCTGCGCATTGCCGAGACCTTGCTCAAGGAGATCTGAGCCACGACGCGCTGCGGCCAATCGCCGCAGCGCCGCGCCTCAGGGCGGTCAGTCGTACTTCAGGTACTTGAAACGAGGATCGTCGGGCGTGCCTTGCAGCGCCGAACCCTCCACGGCGCCCGGCTGCCACAGGACGACCTCCTCGATCTTCTTCGCGAGCTCGAAGTCCTTGTCGGTGATGCCCTTGGCGGCGTGGTTCATCAGCTTGACCGTGACGAAGGCATACGACACGGTGAGGTCCGGGTGATGCCAGGCTGCTTCCGCGAGGTGGCCCACCGTGTTCACCACCATCAAGGTGCCTTTCCAGCCGCTGGTCTTGAACTTGCGGCGAATCCAGCCGTCCTCAAAGGACCACTTCGGCAACTCTTCTGACAAGCGTGCCGTGATCTCTTCCGAGGTGTAGACCTCGTCTGCAGTCTGTTTGCGCCAGCTGGTCATGTCAGTCTCCCGTGGAAAGAAGCAAGGGGACGCCGATGCTACCGCTCGTGGCGCCGCATGACACACTGTCCCTCTGGCGATACAGCGGGGCGGATCGGCGCCTGCCTTGCCCGGGTGGGTGGTCCCGGAGGGGCCAGGAACGGAGATTGCTCTTGGGTTGTCGCGCAGATGCCGTTTCACAGGGCGGCGCGTCACGACCATGGGCCATGCCGTTCTCGCCGTTCCGCCTCGGATGCACTTCGATCTCTCCAACACAGTCACGCTGCGGGCGCCGGGTCGACTGCACCTGGGTTTTCTGGATCCATCTGGCTCACTGGGACGGCGCTTCGGCAGCATCGGGATGGTCATCGACGGCTTCGAGACCGAGGTCGAACTTGGCGCCGCGCTTGCCGATCGCGTCACCGCCGACACGCCCGAAGGCGACACGCAGATGGCGCGCGCGAGCGCCTACCTTCACACGCTGCGCGAGCGCAGCGGCCGCCTCGAACCGCTGCACCTGAGGCTGCTGCGGGTGCTGCCGGCGCACGGCGGCTTCGGGTCCGGCACCCAACTCGCGTTGGCGATTGCACGTGCGTTCGCCCAGT
>NZ_VIDT01000156.1 GCF_006519715.1 Ideonella azotifigens | reverse complement strand
GGCGCGGATGTCGGCGTCTTGGCAGCCGTGGGGTCGTTCGTCAGCGGGGCTTGAGCATCGGCCATGGAACGGGCAGCATGCGCTGCGTCAGCCACGAAGGCGGAACTGCGAGCATGCCATGGGAGCGGGAGCGCGAAAGTCACGCCGCCGTCATGCGCGCCGTTCGTCGGCCCGAGGCAGCCGCCCGGCGGCGGGTCAGCCAAAGCCTGCGGATAATCGTTGAAACCAAATCTTGCAGCAGCAGTCACAGCCGCGGCAGCGCGCCATTTCCATCCGTTTTCCCAAGGACATCGCAGTGAACCGTCGACACTTCGCCCTCAAGACCTCGAGCATGCTGCTGGCCGCCGGCCTGGCCGCCTGCAGCGAGAAGCCGGCCCAGGCCGCAGCGCCTTCGGCCACCAAGCTCAACCCGCAGCAGGCCTACGAGCTGTCGGCCAAGGCCCAGGGCTTCACCGTCGGCCCGGTGATGGCGGCCAACACCGTCTACGTCTACTTCGACACCACCTGCCCGCACTGCGGCCACCTGTGGGAACAGTCCAAGCCGCTGCACGGCAAGCTGAAGATGGTCTGGGTGCCGGTGCCCTACCTGCGCCCGCAGTCGCTCACCCAGGGCGCCACCATCCTCGCCGCCACCGACCCGGTCGCCGCGATGGAGCTGAACGAAACCCGGCTGATGGCACGCCAGGGCGGCATCGAAGTGAACCCCAACGCGGGCGACGCCGTGCTCGCCAAGGTCAAGGCCAACATGGCTTTGTTCGATCAAATGGGCGTGGACAGCGTGCCGCTGATCGTCTTCCGCAACAGCAAGACCGGCGAATACGGCAGCCAGACGGGGGCGCTGGAGACGGCGCAGCTGGCAGGCATGGTGGGGCTGTAAAGCGGCAAGGGCTGAGGCCTGCTGAAATCGGCCCGCGTTTCGTGGGTCAAGGCAGCAGCTTGCGCAAACCTGGCGCGGAGACGTCGTCGATGTGGCGAAAGGCCGGGGCGATCTTGTTCTGCTCCAGGTCCGAGACGCCCGAGGACTCAAAGGCGACGCGCCACTGGCGGGTTGCGCGCCACACCTGGGCCATCAATTCACTTGCCCGGGCCTGTGACAGCGTGAACCTGGGATGCGAAGCGAGCGCGTTGTCCAGCGTGGCAAGGCGGCCTTGCGGGCCAACGCCGAGGTGCAGGAAGCGCTCGGTCGAGAGGCTGGCGCGTGGCAGCACGTCGTACAGCGGACTGAGCCGCCAGCCCGGCAGCCGTGCGTCCCAGACAAAGCCATGGTTGCGCAGATGATCGTCGTCGTTGCTGACGAGGATGTTGTAGACCATGCGCTTGAACAGTTCTTCGTTGTCCTGGCGGATCACGCTGGGGTGGCAGTGGCGCCGCACCGCCTCGGCCAGGTCGGCATAGGCCTTGGTGCGTGACTCGGTTTCGTCGCAGGCCAGCATGGTGAGCCCGCTGACGAAGGCCATGCGATGTTCGGCTCGGTCTTCGCCGGGAGTCGTTGCCAGGAGGTCGTCTTTGGCATCCACGGCAGTACCCGGCGCGGCCCAGAAGCGGTCGAAGCGACGGATCAGCATGATGCGGCGCTGGCCCAGCATCAGCGTCCGCACCGGGGGCACATTCAGCCCTGCGGCACCTGCCAATTGCAGGGCGGCGCATTCGATGCCGGGCACGTCGAAGCTGTCGTGCGTGCTGGCAAACTTGGCCAGCCAGAGCACACCCGCTCCGTCCCGCACGGAAGCCTTGGGCCGCGCGCCGCCAAGCGCTGTACCGGCCATGAAAATGGCTTCCAAGTTTGCGGGCACGGGCTGCCCTTCCTCGATGCGATCAGCCGCCTCCAGCAAGTGCGCCAGCGTGTGCCATCCGCCAACCCCTGCGGCCGGGCCCTGGTCGAGGCCACTGCGAATGTCCAGCGCGCCGACCCGCTCGCTGCCAGCATGCAGCAGGTACTGCGACTCGGGCAAGCTGTTGGCCGGCACCTTGAGCTTGGCCTCGATCACGCGCCGGCCCCATGCGTCGGGTGCCGCATCCCGGATGCCGCCGAAAAATGACAGGTTCCGGACCGGCAACAACTGCTTGCCCAGCACCGCCGCCCGGTCCGAGATGCCGAGGCTCACGGGGTCGACTTCCTGGGCATCGTTGCGTCTGAGGTAGTTCAACCCGTAAGCAAAGCGGGACGCAAGCAGACGGTCGCCCTCCTCGGTCAGCAGCAGTTGACCGCACGGCGCCCAAGCGGTATCCAGGTGCATGAAGGCCGTGAGTCTGGATTCGCGGGCGGCCATCGTCTGAGAGTTCAGAAGTTCAGCGCTTCCAGTTCGGCAGCGCTCAGGTCGCGCACGCGCCTGGAGCGTTCGCGCACCTGCAGCGCAGCCAGCGCGGGATCGGCCTCGGTCATCAGATCGGCCAGCGTGCTGCCGGGGGCAATGGCTTCCAAGTAACGAAGCACCTGGCCAATGGCCAGGCCTGGATCGCCTTTTTCGAGCCGGTAGACGGTGTTGCGAGACAAACCAGCGCGCAATGCGGCGTCGGTCTGCTTGACCTTACGTGCCAGCCGCAGCCGGGCCAAACGCTGCCCGAGTTCGGCACTTTGGGCCAACTGGCTTTCGGATAAAACAGTGGATTGGGCGACTTTCATGCTCGTTAAATCGAGCATTAAGAGATCAATCCTCGATTTGACGAACATCATAGCGAGCTGGCGGCTTTTCCACCAGATTGCTCGTTAAATCGAGCTGCACGTCATTAATGCTCGATTTAACGAGCATTCGTCGAGCTACGCCCCAAACCGGATCAGCCCGCCATCAACTCCGCACTCGCAATCACCCCGCCCCCCAGGCAAACCTCGCCGTCGTACAGCACGGCGGACTGGCCCGGGGTGACGGCCCATTGGGCCTCGCTGAAGTTCAGCGCGAAACCGGTGCCGGCGCCTTCGGCCAGGGTGCAGGCGGCATCGGCTTGGCGGTAGCGGGCCTTGGCGCCTAGCTGGCCGGCGGTGGGCGCAGCGCCGGCGACCCAGCTGGTATCGGCGGCCACCAGGCTGCGGTACTGCAGCCAGGGGTGTTCGTGGCCTTGCACGACGTAAAGCGTGTTGCGCTCGAGGTCCTTGCGGGCGACGTACCAGGGCAGGTGCTCGCTGGTGGCGAGCCTCCTTCCATCCTTCACCCCGCCGATGCCCAGGCCCTGGCGCTGGCCCAGCGTGTAGAAGCTCAGGCCCACGTGTTCGCCCAGCTTGCGGCCGCGGTCGTCCAGGATCGGGCCGGGGGCGTGGTTGAGGTAGCGGTTCAGGAACTCGCGGAAGGGGCGCTCACCGATGAAGCAGATGCCGGTGGAGTCCTTCTTCTTTGCGTTGGGCAGGCCGATTTCCTCGGCCAGGCGGCGCACCTCGGTCTTGGGCAGCTCGCCAACCGGGAACAGCGTCCTGGACAGCTGGGCCTGGTTCAGGCGGTGCAGGAAGTAGCTCTGGTCCTTCAGCGGGTCAAGCCCCTTGAGAAGCTGATGCTGACCATTGACCTCGCGAACCCGCGCGTAGTGCCCGGTGGCGATCTTCTCGGCGCCCAGGCGCATCGCGTGGTCCAGGAAGGCCTTGAACTTGATCTCTGCGTTGCAGAGCACGTCGGGGTTGGGCGTGCGGCCGGCCTGGTACTCGCGCAGGAATTCGGCGAAGACGCGGTCCTTGTAGTCGGCGGCGAAGTTGACGTGCTCGATCTCGATGCCGATCACGTCGGCCACCGCGGCGGCGTCGACGAAGTCGATGTTGGATGAACAGTATTCGCTGTCGTCATCGTCTTCCCAGTTTTTCATGAAGATGCCGACGACCTCGTGGCCTTGCTGTTTCAGAAGCCAGGCGGAGACCGCGGAATCGACGCCGCCGGACAGGCCGACGACCACACGTTGTGGCGTCATATTTCGTATTGTAAAAAGATCGAACGGTCGTGCTTATTTGTGCAGCAATGGCCCCAGCCGCTGCACGCTTTCATGAGTGACCAGCGTGTCCATCGGAAAGCGCCGGCCAGCGGCGTGTTCTTCAATGCACTGCAGCACCAGCGGGCTGCGGTGGCGGGTGGCGCTTTCGCGCACCTCTTCTAGCGTCAACCAGAGGGTGCGCACGACCGGTTCGTCCAGCGCGCGGCCAGGCTCGGGCTCGCCCACCGCGCCGCAAAAAGCGAAGCGCAGGTAGTGGATGTCTTCGCCAGTGCGCGCATGCACCAGGCGGGCCAGGTAGACGCCCACCAATGCCTCTGGCACGAAGGGGCAGGCGGTCTCTTCCAGGGCTTCGCGGGCGACCGCTTCGGGCAGCGATTCGCCGGGCTCCAGGTGGCCGGCAGGGTTGTTCAGTTGCAGGCCTTGCGAGGTGTGTTCCTCGACCAGCAGGTAGCGGCCTTCACGCTCGATGATGGCGGCCACGGTGACGCTTGGTTTCCAGCGGTCTTCAGGCATGGCGCGATGGTATCCGGCGGCTCCGCGACACGTGCGGCAACGGGTTCTAGGGGGCCTCGCGGCGAGCGCGCGACACCCACGTCTTTCGCATGCCGGCGCCTCTCCTTATCTCCTGTAAGCTGAATGTCAGAGCAAGCAGCAGGCAGGCAAGGAACCCACTTCGGCCGCTGCACAGATTCCAGGCGTTGGAGAGGAGAGATCCATGCTGATTGGTGTACCGCTTGAGACAGCAGCGGGGGAGACGCGCGTCGCCGTGACGCCCGAAACGACGAAGAAGTTCGTGGCCCAGGGCCATGCGGTGAACGTGCAGTCCGGCGCGGGCCTGGCTGCCAGCGTGACGGACGTGGCTTATGAAGCGGCCGGCGCCACCATCGTCGACCGCAATGCCGCCTTTGGTGCCGAGCTGGTGCTCAAGGTGCAGCGGCCCTCGCAGGAAGAACTGGGGCTGATGAAGCCGGGCGCCGCACTGGTTGGCATGCTGAACCCCTTCGACAAGGCCGGCCTGGCGCAGATCGCCGCCGCAGGCGTGACCAGCTTCGCGCTGGAAGCCGCGCCGCGCACGACACGTGCGCAAAGCATGGACGTGCTGTCCTCGCAGGCCAACATCGCCGGCTACAAGGCCGTGATGATGGCGGCCAACCAGTACCAGCGCTTCTTCCCGATGCTGATGACGGCAGCCGGCACCGTGAAGGCCGCGCGTGTCGTCATCCTGGGCGTGGGTGTGGCCGGGCTGCAGGCGATTGCCACGGCCAAGCGGCTGGGCGCGGTGATCGAGGCGTCAGACGTGCGGCCTTCGGTGAAGGAGCAGGTCGAGTCGCTGGGCGCCAAGTTCATCGATGTGGCCTACGAGACGGCCGAGGAGAAGGAAGCCGCGGTCGGCGTGGGCGGTTATGCCAGGCCGATGCCGCCTTCGTGGCTCGCGCGCCAGCAGGTCGAAGTGGCCAAGCGCGTGGCTGCGGCCGACGTGGTGATCTCGACCGCGCTGATCCCCGGCCGCGCCGCGCCGGTGCTGATCACCGAGGAGATGGTCAAGGCGATGAAGCCGGGCTCGGTGATCGTCGACATCGCGGCCGGCAAGGGCCCCAACGGCCCGAATGGTGAAGCAGGCGGCAACTGCCCGCTGACCGAAGCCGGCAAGACCGTGATGAAACACGGCGTGACCCTCATCGGCGAAACCAACCTGCCGGCGCTGGTGGCGGCCGATGCGAGCGCGCTGTACGCCCGCAACGTGCTGGACTTCCTGAAGCTGGTGCTGACCAAGGAAGCGGGCTTCCAGGTGCCGCTGGACGACGACATCGTGGCCGCGTGCCTGATGACCCAGAACGGCGAAGTCAAAAAAGTCTGAGCGGCCTGCGAGGAGAACACCCATGGACGTCATTTCCCCCACCCTCACCAACCTGATCATCTTTGTGCTGGCCATCTATGTCGGCTACCACGTGGTCTGGACCGTGACCCCTGCACTGCACACGCCACTGATGGCGGTGACCAACGCGATCTCGGCCATCGTCATCGTCGGCGCGATGCTGGCCGCGGCGCTCACCGAAACCCCGGCCGGCAAGACGATGGGCGTGATCGCCGTGGCGCTGGCCGCGGTGAACGTCTTCGGTGGCTTCCTGGTCACGCGGCGCATGCTGGAGATGTTCAAGAAGAAAGAGCGCAAGGCGCCGGCGAAGGAGGGCGCGTGATGAGCATGAACTTGGTGACATTGCTGTACCTCATTGCGAGCGTCTGCTTCATCCAGGCCTTGAAAGGCCTGAGCCATCCCACCACGTCGATCCGCGGCAACCTGTTCGGCATGACCGGCATGACGATCGCGGTGCTCACCACCGCGGCGCTGATCTTCAAGCTGGCGGGCGATGCCGGCCTGTCGGCCACCGCCGGCCTGTGCTGGGTGCTGCTGGGCCTGGTGGTCGGCGGCAGCGCCGGGTCCATCATGGCCAAGCGGGTCGAGATGACCAAGATGCCGGAGCTGGTGGCCTTCATGCACAGCATGATCGGCCTGGCGGCAGTGTTCATCGCAGCCACCGTCGTCGCCGAGCCGTATGCCTTCCGCATCGTCGCCAAGGCCGCCGACGGCACCGTGCCGCCGATCCCTGGTGGCAACCGCATCGAACTGGCGCTGGGCGCCTTCATCGGCGCGGTGACCTTCTCGGGCTCGGTGATCGCGTTCGGCAAGCTCAGCGGCAAGTACAAGTTCCGCCTGTTCCAGGGTGCGCCGGTGACCTTTGCCGGCCAGCACTGGCTGAACCTGGCGCTGGGCCTGGCCTCGCTGTTCTTCATGTTCGGCTTCTGGCACTCGCAGAGCACGCTGGACTTCGCGCTGATCTGCGCGCTGGGCATCCTGATGGGCGTGCTGATCATCATCCCCATCGGCGGCGCCGACATGCCGGTGGTCGTCTCGATGCTCAACAGCTACTCGGGCTGGGCGGCCGCCGGCATCGGCTTCTCGCTGGACAACTCGATGTTGATCATTGCCGGCTCGCTGGTGGGCAGCTCGGGCGCGATCCTGAGCTACATCATGTGCAAGGCGATGAACCGCTCGTTCTTCAACGTGATCCTGGGCGGCTTTGGGGGCGATGCCACTGCGGCCGCAGCCGGCAGCGCCGTGCAGCGCAGCGTGAAGAGCGGCAGCGCCGACGACGCGGCCTTTGTGCTGGGCAATGCCGAGACGGTGGTCATCGTGCCGGGCTACGGCCTGGCGGTGGCCCGCGCGCAGCATGCGGTGAAGGAACTGGCCGCGAAGCTGACCGAGAAGGGCATCACGGTGAAGTACGCCATCCACCCTGTTGCCGGGCGCATGCCGGGCCACATGAACGTGCTGCTGGCCGAGGCCGAGGTGCCGTATGACCAGGTCTTCGAGATGGAAGACATCAACGGCGAGTTCGGCCAGGCCGACGTGGCCATCATCCTGGGCGCCAACGACGTGGTGAACCCCGCGGCGCTGACCAAGGGCTCGCCGATCTACGGCATGCCCATCCTGGAGGCCTACAAGGCCAAGACCATCATCGTCAACAAGCGCTCGATGGCGGCCGGCTACGCAGGGCTGGACAATGAGCTGTTCTACATGGACAAGACGATGATGGTGTTCGGCGATGCGAAGAAGGTCGTCGAAGACATGGTGAAGGCCATCGAGTAGACCCGGCCGCTCACCTCAACGGCCGGGCATTGCCCGGCTTTTTGCTGACCGGGCCGCGCAGTGCGCACAGCACTTGCAAGCCAGGACAGGCATTTGCCAAGACCCGCGGGCAAGCCCCGGCCCGCGTGTTCTCCTGCGCTATCGAATCCACCGATGCTGCAGCGCAGCGGCGCAGGACAAAATAGGGGGTTGGACATGGAGTTCTGGATGGAAAAAGTCTGGTTGAAGCAATATCCCGCAGGCGTGCCGGCCGAGGTCAAGACGGATGTCTATCCTTCGCTGGTGGCGCTGCTGGAAGAGAGCTTCCAGAAATACAGCCGCTTGCCCGCCTACAAGTTCATGGGCAAGAGCTACAGCTTCTCCCAGATCGACGAGCTTTCGCGTGCCTTTGCGGCCTACCTGCAGGCCAGCGGCCTGCAGCGTGGCGACCGCATCGCGGTGATGATGCCCAACGTGCCGCAGTACCCGGTCGCGGTGGCCGGCATCCTGCGGGCCGGCATGGTGGTGGTCAACGTCAACCCGCTCTACACGCCACGCGAGCTGGAGCACCAGCTGAAGGACTCGGGCGCCAAGGGCCTGATCATCCTGGAGAACTTCGCCCACACCTACCAGGCAGTGCAGGCCGCCGCGCCGATCCAGCACGTGATCCTGGCCGCGATGGGCGACACGCTGGGCTTCCTGAAGGGCGCCATCGTCAACTACGTGGTGCGCAAGGCCAAGAAGCTGGTGCCGCCGTTCGAGCTGCCCAAGGCACTGCGCTTCAACGACGCGATTGCCGCCGGCCGCAACAAGACCTTCACCGCGCCCGCCGTCGGGCCGGACGACATCGCGGTGCTGCAGTACACCGGCGGCACCACCGGCGTGAGCAAGGGCGCGGTGCTGCTGCACCGCAACCTGGTGGCCAATGTGCTGCAGTCCGAAGCCTGGTACCAGCCGGCGCTCGGCAAGGTGCCGGCCGGCGAGCAGCTGGTCACCATCTGCGCGCTGCCGCTCTATCACATCTTCGGCTTCAACACGAACATGATGCTGGGCCTGCGCATGGGCGGCTGCGGCATCCTGCTGGCCAACCCGCGCGACCTGCCCAGCGTGCTCAAGGAGCTGTCGAACGAGCGTTTCCACAGCTTCCCGGCGGTCAACACCCTCTTCAACGCGCTGGCCAACCACCCGGACTTCGACAAGGTGGACTGGAGCCACCTGAAGATCTCGGTGGGCGGCGGCATGGCGGTGCAGCAGGCAACGGCGCGGCTGTGGCTGGAGAAGACCGGCTGCCCGATCTGCGAGGGCTACGGCCTTTCGGAAACCTCGCCGGTGGCCTCGTGCAACCCGGTGGACGTGGCGGCCTACACCGGCACGATAGGCCTGCCGGTGCCCAACACCGAGCTGGCGCTGCTGGACGATGACGGCAACACCGTGCCGAATGGCCAGGCCGGCGAGATCGCGATCCGTGGCCCGCAGGTGATGGCCGGCTACTGGCAGCGGCCGGACGAAACCGCCAAGGTCATGACGGCCGACGGCTTCTTCCGCACCGGCGACGTGGGCGTGATGGACGAGCGCGGCTACTTCCGCATCGTCGACCGCAAGAAGGACATGATCCTGGTCTCGGGTTTCAACGTGTACCCGAACGAGATCGAAGACGTGATCACCCAGATGGCTGGCGTGCTGGAATGCGCTGCGGTAGGCGTGGCGGACGAAAAAGCCGGCGAGGCGGTGAAGGTCGTGATCGTGAAAAAAGACCCGGCATTGACCGAAGCCGACGTGCGCCACTGGTGCGAAGCGAATTTGACCGGTTACAAACGGCCACGTGTGATTGAATTCCGCACAGACCTGCCGAAGACTCCGGTAGGCAAGGTGCTGCGCCGCGAATTGCGCGACAAGCCCACGCCAGCCACAGCCCGCTGAAGACGGGCAAGGCTGTCCATAACGTCGTTGGGCGGGCCAGGGGCCCGCAGCAGGTCCCGTGATGAGCATTCACTATGTGAAGACCCCTGCCGGCCTGGCAGAGATCCAGACCAAGGCGGCCAGCCTCAGCCGGCCGGTGCGCAACCTGCTGCTGGTGATCAACGACAGCAAGCCTGACAGCTATTGGCTGCAGGCCGTCAACGGCGTGAGCGAAGCCGACCTGGCGCAGCTGCTGGCCGCAGGC
>NZ_VIDT01000155.1 GCF_006519715.1 Ideonella azotifigens | reverse complement strand
TTGATCTCTTCGATCAGCTTGGTCTCCACCGGCTTGATGGCGACCTCCACGACCCGACGTGCCAAGCCACTCACCAGGGCGTAGCCCAGCAAAACGTGCAGCACGATCACCACCATCAGCCCCACAGGGTGCTTGCGGGGGCTGCGCTGCGATTCAGCGAAATCCACTCATTCCTCCAGTCGCCCTCGAAGGACGCTGTCTTTCTCATCGGCAACGGCCTTTTGGGCCGCGAAAAACGCCACTATAGCGGGCAATTTCTGCCTGCCATTACAGGCTTGACCCTAATGATTCACGGCAAAACCGGCTTCAGCCCTTGTAACCAGCCGGTTGAAAGGGCTGTTTGCCGAGTGTTGCAGTGCTTCAGTCGCGGTCAGCCGCAGCACTTGGACAAAGCGGATCCTGGAAGCGATTTTTGTGCCAGTGCTCCTTCCCAACCGGGCACCAACTTGGCGCATTTGCCGCTTTGACTCGGGACAAGAGGCAAACCGCGTGCCGCGGCGCGTGGCGCAGAAAGGGAATTCCCCCTGCAGGTGCAAGGAGGCGTGACCAGACGCGGCTGCGCGCTAAATTGCCTGATCGTCGCCAACGGCGCCGGAAGAGTTTGACAGCCTCGAACCACAGCAGGCCCGGCCTGGCCATGCAGTCTGCCGCCAGCAGCGCCACAGTAGCGGGCGCCGAGAACGAGAATGGTCCGCTGTAGGAGGTAATGGGCATACGGTGCCCAGTACGGCCAGCGTGCCCGCCACCACGGCCGAACTGGCGCTTGGAAGCGGCGTTGCCGAGCATGGCACGCGCACCCAGACCCTGGCGCCCGCATGCACCGCGAGCAAGGGCAGCCACATCGGTTCGGATGCCACCTTGCGTGCCGGCTTCAACACGCTGCGCAGCTTGCGCACCGCTGATTCGTTCGGCCCGTCGCGGGCCAGGCGCAGGCGAGCCTTGGCCTCGCTCAGCCGGTCGTCACCGACGGGCCAGTTGCCGCCGGCTTTCGGGATCGGCGGCGAAGACGCGGCGGTTCACTTCACAAGCACGACAGGCATTTCGGCGGTCGCCAGCACGCGCTGCGCGGCCGAGCCGAGCAGCAGGTCGGCGACGGCGCCGCGGCCTTTTGCGCCAAGCGCAATCAGGTCGAACTTGCCCGCCTTCGCGCAATGCACGATTTCCTGTGCGACGTGGCCTGTGCGCACTTCCATGTCGTGCTTGATGCCGGCCGAATCGAGCAGCTTCCTGGCGGGCTTGAGTTCCTTCTCGCTGAGTTCACGCAAGTAGTCGGCCACGGCCTCCTTGCCCACGAAGGCCTTGGCATGCCGCAGCCCGACATCGTCGTGCACGCTGATCAGGGTGACGGTGTTGCTGGTGGACGAGAGCGACTGCAGCAACTTGATGGCGTACTTGACGGCATGCAAGGCGGGCTTCGAGCCATCGGTGGCGACGAGAATTTTCATGCGGGCATCCTGTCTGATGCGGCACTGTCCTGCTCATCGAGCGGGGGCATGCGCCGCAAGGGCTTGTATTGGGCAATGTGGTGAGGAAGCAGCCCTGGCTGGCAGACGGATCGGCAGGCAACCAGTGCTGTGTCGCCCCGAGTTCAACACCGCCGCACCGGCGGTCGCTTGATCCAACGCAAACCAGCCAGCTGGCTGCGCGCAGACGCGCGAGCCGCCCGAATGGCGGATGCGTCGGTCTTGGTTTCGACAGGGAGGTGGACCCTGGTGGTTGGGCCCTGACGGGACACACGGGCCGGCCATGACGACGCCTCAGTGGTTCCAGGGAGCTCGCCGGATTCACGCTGAATCCTGGCGGAGCAGTGGTGGAGATGAGGAGGATCGAACTCCTGACCTTCGCATTGCGAACGCGACGCTCTCCCAGCTGAGCTACACCCCCACTGCAATTCAGTATAGCAGCGCGAAATTGGGCCGCAGAGGCGTGAATCTCAGCACTTTCACCGGGTTAGGCGCGAATCGAGCGCAGGTAGTCCAGCACCCTGGCGGTGCGCCATTCGGCGTCAAGCTGACAGCCCGCTGCACGGGCGCGCCGGCAGGCTTGCACAGCCTCTTGCCGCGTGTCCGTGGTCCAGGGGCGCAGGTCGGCCGGCAGGTCTGGCAACTGCAGTTCCGGTGGTGGCGCCGGGCCATCGCGCAGCCAGGCTTCGGCCTGCTGGAAAGCGTCGCGGCGCATCAGGTCGATCATGTAGTCGCAGGCCGACTGCAGCCCTGGCCGCAGCTTGCCGGCGCTGACCGTGATGATGGGCAGCAAGGGGGCGAGCGTCGGCACTAGGTGGTTGGCGTAGACCGTCGCGTGCCAGTAGCGCTCGGCCGTCTGGCGGAAGTGCGCCAGGTCGCGCACCGGCACCAAACCGGACTGTTCGATGGGCAGGATCTCGATCTGCGGTTTGGTGACGAACACCGTGTCGTTGGACACGTCCACGTACAGCGCGCCGAACTGGATCGCGTTCTGGAAATACTGCTCGCGCAGCACGCCCCAGATGCTGCGCACCACGCCCCCTTGGGCGACGAAGTCGTGCAATGCCTGCGTGACCGGATCGGCCGGCTTTGTCAGGCGTTGCGCCAGCCGGGCGTACAGGTCCTGCGTGATCTCCTCGCAGCGGCCGTATGGGTAGGCCTTGCCGCCGGCCAGCGGGAGGCGCTTGGCCAGCACCGCGTCTGTTTCGGCACGCAGGGCCAGGAAGTAAGGCATCAACTGGTCGGTCAACGGTCCCAGGCATTGGGCGGTCAGCGCCACCTGGGCGGCGTCCACGGGCACGATTTCCTGGGGCAGGCATGGCTTCACACAGTCGATTCTGCAACGCATCCGCGCCGCCGGGCCGATGGGCGGTCGCCAGAGACAGAGGTGTTTCGCCCCGCTTCTGTGCACCCTTGCTTGCGCCCAGCCTTCCTATGCTGCGAGCTCGGTCTCACACGCTTTGCGCACGGCCCTGCGGCGCTTCGAACTTCCTACAAGAATCACCATGCTTGCATTTGCCAAGACCTTGCTCGTGGCTGCCGCGGCGCTCGCCCTGAGTGCCTGCGCCTCGCTGCAGCCGCAGCCGCTGGCCGGCGCCGAGATCAGCGACATCACCCAGGCCGACAAGCTCGCGCTGCAGCAGAACGCCGCGCCGTTGGACGGCCCGTTGAGCCTCGAAGCCGCCATTGCCCGGGCCCTCAAGTACAACGCCGAGCGCCGCGTGCGCCGCATGGAAGAGGTGGTGGCTTTTGGCGGGCTGGACGCGGCCAACCTGGACATGCTGCCGCGCCTGGTGGCTTCGGCCGGCTACCGCAACCGCGACAACGACCTGCTGGTGCTCAGCAAGGACCTGGCCACCGGCACCGTGATTGGCGGCCAGACGATTTCCTCCAGCCGCGAAGCCACCGGCGTGGACCTCTCCTTCTCGTGGAGCTTGCTGGACTTCGGCCAGAGCTACTACGCGGCCCGCCAGAGCGCGGACCGTTTCCTGATCGCCACCGAACGCAGCCGCCGCGCCCAGCACCTGCTGGTGCAGGACGTGCGCACCGCGTTCTGGCGCGTCGCCGCGGCGCAGAAGCTCAGCGGCGAACTGCAGGCCACCACCCAGGTGGCCGAGCAGGCGCTGGCAGACGCCCGCAAGATCGAGCAGGAAGGCCTGCGCTCGCCGCTGGAGCCGCTGCGCTACCAGCGCCAGTTGCTGGAGAACCTGCGCCTGCTGGAACTGGTGGACCAGGAACTGAACAGCGCGCGCATCGAACTCGCGCAGCTGATCGGCGCGCCCGGCGGCCAGGCCATCACCGTGATCGAGCCGGCTGCAGCACCCGCCACTGCCTGGTTGAACCAGCCGGTGGAGCAACTGGAAACCTACGCGCTGTCGCAGAACGCCGAGCTGCGCGAGAGCATCTACAGCAGCCGCATCGCCCAGGCCGAAACCCGCAAGGCCATGCTGAAGATGTTCCCCGGCCTGTCGTTCAACTACGCGCTGCGCTCCAGCAATGACCAGTACCTGATCAACCAGTCCTGGAACGAGACCGGCCTGCAGCTGTCGTTCAACCTGCTGGGCGTGCTCTCGGCGATTTCGCAAACGAAGATGGCCCAGGCCGGCGTGCAGCTGGCCGACCAGAAGCGCATGAGCACGCAGATGGCGGTGATCTCGCAGCTGCACCTGGCGCGCCTGCAATACGGCAACGCGGTGCGCCAGTACGAGCGGGCCGACGCCATCGCCCAGGTCGACAGCCGCATTGCCAAGCATGTGGCGAACCAGGAAGCCGCCGCGCGCCAGACCCAGCAGGAACGCGTGGCCCAGCAGACGGCGGCCATCCTGTCGCAGCTGCGCCGCTACCAGGCCCTGTCCAACGTGCAGGCCGCCGCATCCAAGCTGCAGGCCACGCTGGGCCTGGAGCCGCGCCTCACCGCGCCGGAGGCCATGCCGCTGGCCGACCTGACGCTGGCCGTCGCGGGCGTGCTGAAAGCCTGGGATGCCGGCACGCTGCCCGCAGAACCGGCCGTGTCGGCTGACACCACCAAGGCGGTGCCGTGATGCGCGCGATTGTTTTCTGCACCACCGTTGCCACGCTGTCGTTTGCCGCGCTGGTCAGCTTCGGCACCGAAGCCGCCGAGCCCGCGCGGCCCGAACTGCGCGAGATCCGCGCGCAGCTCACGCCCAAGCGCTTCACCACGCTGGCCGCCGAAGTCGGCGCCAAGGTCCAGAGCTTGCCGGTGCCCGAAGGCGGCGCCTTCAAGGCCGGGCAGACGCTGGTGCAGTTCGACTGCTCGCTGCAGCAGGCGCAGCTGCAGAAGTCCAAGGCCGTGCTGGCTGCGGCCGACGCGACGCTGCAGTCCACCACGCGGCTCTCCGAGCTGAACTCGGCCGGCAAGCTGGAGCTGGAGATCGCGGGGACCGAAGCCGCCAAGGCCCGGGCCGACCTCTCGTACAACAACATCCTGCTCGGCAAGTGCCACATCGCCGCGCCGTTTGCCGGCCGCGTCTCGGAGCAGAAGGTGCGCGAGCAGCAGTACGTGCAGCCCGGCCAGACGCTGCTGGAGATCATGGACGACTCCACGCTGGAGCTGGAGTTCATCGCGCCCTCGCACTGGATGTCCTTCCTGAAGGTCAATTCGCCTTTCGAGATCCGCATCGACGAGACCGGCAAGACCTACCCGGCGGGCGTTGTGCGCACGGCGGCCAAGGTCGACCCGGTCAGCCAGTCGGTCAAGTTCACCGCGCAGATCCGCGGGCGTTTTCCCGAGCTGGTCGCCGGCATGAGCGGGCGCGTCATCGTCGACGTGCCGGCCCGCTGAGCGCAGCTTCAGTTCTTCCTCCTTCGGCAGCGCCTGCGCTGCCTCCGGGCCGCCGCCCGCCGAACCGACATCACGCCCTATGAATCGCCTTCCCCGCAGCATCTGGCATGACGTCGTCCGCCGCCTGGGCGCCTTGACCGGCAGTCCTGCCGAGCCGCGCGCACCGGCGCAGCTCCGCACCGTCGTGCGCCCGATGGTGCTGGAGCCTCGGCTGATGTTCGACGCCGCCGCGGTCACCGCCGCTGCCGAAGCGCTGCACCATGAGGCGCCTGCCGCCATGCCAGAGGCCAGCCACGGGGCCGCATTGGCCGACGCCGTTGCGCGGCTTGCAGACGCCGTTCCCGCCGCCGTCGCCGTGCACGAACAGGACAAGCCGAGCCCGCAGGACATTGTCTTCATCGACACCAGTATCCAGGGCTGGCAGGCGCTGCGCGACGGCGTGCTGCCAGGCGCTGATGTGGTGCTGCTGGACCCGGCGCAGGACGGCCTGACGCAGATGCTCACTGCGCTGCAAGGCCGCAGCGGACTGGACTCTATCCAGGTGCTGAGCCACGGCGCCGAAGGCCAGGTGTACCTGGGTTCGCTCACGCTGGACGCGAACACCGTTGCCAGCCGATCCGCCGACCTCGCGACACTGGGTGCTGCACTGAGCCCCGGCGGCGACCTGCTGCTCTACGGCTGCCGCGTCGCCAGCGGCACCGGCGAAAACTTCATCCATGCGCTGGCCGCCGCGACCGGTGCGGACGTCGCCGCGTCCAACGACAACACAGGCTCGGCCCAAGGCGGCAGCGACTGGACGCTGGAGGTCTCGACCGGCGCCATCGAAAGCCGCCTGGCGCTGAGCAGCGCCGCCCAGCAAGCCTTCTCCGGCCACCTGGCCACGCTGATCGTCACCACCAGCGACGACACCAGCGGCGGCGCCGACACCAGCTTTGGCGCCAACCTGGCCGACGACGAAAACGACGGCACCGGCCTGTCGCTGCGCGAGGCCATGCACTGGGCTCAGGACGGCGACACGCTGCAGTTCGGCAGCGTCGGCACGCCCAACCTGATCGGGGGGCAGACGATTGCGCTGAGCAGCAACCTCACGGTGCTCGACGGCATCGTTTTCGACATCGACCCGACCGATACGCTGACCATCACCGGCGCTGACCTTGAACTCAACGGCGCGCTGAACGTGGCCGGCGGCGGTGACAGCCTGGCCATCTCATCCAACATCAGCGGCGCCAGCGGCAGCCTCACGGTGGACAACGTCACGTTGACGCTCTCGGGCGCCAACACCTACGCCGCGGGCACGATGGTGCGCAACGCCCTGCTGACGGTGTACGACGGCAGCCAGCTTGGCGGCGGCACGCTGTCGCTGAACGGCGGCACGCTGAGCGTCACCGCCGGCGGTGCGGACATTGCCAACAACCTCGACATCGTCGCGCAGTACGGCGAAGTCTCGGTGGCCAACGGCGTGACCATCGCGCTGACCGGCCAGCTGAGTGGCGCCGACATGCTGCTGAAATTCGGCGACGGCACGCTGGTGCTGGCCAACGTTGGCAATGCCGGTAGCTTCAGTGGCGACACGCTGGTGCGCGAAGGCACGATCGCCATCGACCAGAACGACGACCTGGGCAGCGGCGCGCTGTCGCTCAACGGCGGCACGCTGTCCCTCACCGGCACCAGCACCATCGGCCACGACATCAGCCTGGGCGGCCTTGGCGGCACGGTCGACAACAGCGGTGCCGTCACGCTGTCCGGCGCGATTTCCGGCAGCGGCGACCTGGTCAAGACCGGTGCTGGTCAGGTCACGCTCAGCGGCAGCAACAGCTTCACCGGCGCTGTCACCGTCACCGACGGCACGCTGGCGCTGTCCGGCGGCGCGGCGCTTGCCGACAGCGTCGCGGTCACGATCAACGACGGCACGCTAAGCCTGATTGCGGACGAAACCATCGGCTCGCTGGCCGGCAGCGCCAACGTGGCACTGGACTCCTACACGCTGACCACCGGCGGCAACAACGCCTCCACCACCTTCAGCGGCGTGATCTACGGCAGCGGCGGCCTGGTCAAGGCCGGCAGCGGCACGCTGTCGCTCTCTGGCGCCAATACGTACACGGGGGCGACCACGATCTCGGCCGGCGGCCTCAGCCTCAGTGGCGGCAGCTCGATTGCCAACACTGGCGCTGTGATCGTGGCCAGCGGCGCCACCCTCACGCTGGCTGGCGGCAACGAAACCATCGGCTCGCTGGCCGGCGCCGGCAACGTTGTGCTTGGCTACCGGCTGACCACTGGCGGCGACAACACAAGCACCACTTTCTCCGGCGTGATCTCGTCCAGCGGCAGCAACGGCATCACCAAGGCCGGCAGCGGCACGTTCACGCTCAGCGGCGCCAACACCTACACCGGCAGCACCACGGTTTCGGCCGGCACGCTGGCGCTTGTCGGCGGCCTGGCGCTGGCCGACACCAGCGCCGTCACCGTGTCGTCTGGCGCCACCCTCAGCCTGGCTGCCAGCGAAGCCATCGGCTCGCTGGCCGGCAGCGGCAGCGTGGCCATGGGCAGCCTCTCGCTGACCACCGGCGGCGACAACGCCAGCACCAACTTCGCCGGCACGCTCAGCGGCAGTGGCCAGCTGTACAAACGCGGCAGCGGCAGCTTCACGCTCTCGGGCAGCAATTCGGGCAGCTTCAGCGGTGGCATCCGGGTCTACGTCGGCACGCTCAGCGTGGCGGGCGACGCCAACCTGGGCGCCGGCACGCTGACGCTGAACGGCGGCGCGCTGAGCGTCACCGGCAGCACCACGATAGACAACGCCATCGCGCTCAACACCAGTGGCAACCTGACCGTCAGCACCGGCAGCGTGACGCTCAGCGGCGCACTCTCCGGCAGCGCCACGCTGAGCAAGTTCGGCAGCGGCACGCTGGTGCTGGCCAACAGCGGCAACTCCGGCACGCACAGCGGCCAGACGCGCCTCTACGAAGGCACCCTCAGCGTGGCCAGTGACAGCAACCTGGGCAGTGGCACCGTCACGCTCAACGGCGGCAGCCTCAGCATCACCGGCGCGACGACGATAGACAACGCAATCTCGCTGGCCATTGACTCCGCCATCAGCAGCAGCGCGGCAGCCACACTCAGCGGCGTGATCAGCGGTGGCGGCGCCTTGAGCACTCAAGGCAGCGGCAAGCTCACGCTGAGCAACACCAACACCTACACAGGCAGCACGACAGTGGCTGGCGGCACGCTGAACCTCACCGGCAGCCTTGCCAACACCAGCGTGCTGGCGGTCGCCAGCGGCGGCACCCTGGCCGGCACCGGCAGCGTCGCCGGCGTGGTCGTCGTGAATTCCGGCGGCACCATCGCCCCCGGCACCAGCGCTGGCAACGGCGCCGGCACGCTGACGCTGAACAGCGGCCTGGTGATGCAGGACGGCAGCACTTACGCGGCCGACGTGGCCGGTGCCACGCCCGGCAGCGGGCACGACCAGATCGTCGTGCACGGCAGCGTCACGCTCAATGGCGGCTCGCTCAGCCTGGCAGTGGTCAACGGGGCCGTGTCGGCGGGTGACAACCTCGTGCTGATCGCCAACGACGCCGCAGACGCCATCAACGGCAGCTTCGCCAACCTGGCCGACGGTGCCACTTTCACGACCAATGACGGCCACCCGCTGCAGCTGGCGCAGGCCGGCGGCGACGGCAACGACCTGGCGCTGGCTGCGCTGAACGCGGCGCCCACCGCCACCGGCATTGCCGCGCAAAACGCCACCGAAGGCAGCGCCTTCAGCTTCACGCTGCCAGGCAACAGCTTTGCCGACGTGGACGTGGGCGACACCCTCACGCTCAGCGCCACGCTGGCCAGCGGTTCTCCGCTTCCGAGCTGGCTCAGCTTCAATGCCGGCACCGGCCAGTTCAGCGGCACGCCGGGGCAGGCCGATGTGGGCGCCATCAGCGTGCGCGTGACGGCCACCGACGGCAGCGGCGCCAGCGTCAGCAGCGACTTCAGCCTGGCCGTCGCCGGGCTGCACCACGCACCTTTGCTCGGCACACCGGCCAGCATCCAGCTCACCGACACTGCGGCCAGCGACAGTTTTGCCAACGTCACTGGCCAACTCTCGGCCAGCGGCGACCTCGGCCTCACACTGCAGTTCAGCATTGACGGCGGCAGTGCCGGCTCGGCCACCGTGGGCGGCCACAGCTACGACAGCTACAAAGCCGGCAGCTTCGGCACGCTGTGGCTGAACAGCGGCAGCGGCTTGTACGTCTACGTGCCCGATGCTGCTGCGGTCAACGCCACGGCCGGCACTGCGCAGGAAAGCTTCGCACTCACCGTCTCCGACGGCAGCCTGGCCGCGCACAGCAACCTGGTGGTGCACATCGCTGGTGTGGACGACGCGCCGCAAGGCGGCGTCGCCGTCAGCGGCAACGTGGTCGTCGGCCAGGTGCTGACCGCTGCACCCGCGCTGACCGATGCCGAAGGCGTGGCCGGCACCACGCTGCGCTGGCAGGTTCGGGATGGCAACGGCCAGTGGGTCGACGTGGCAGGCACAAGCGGCAGCACGCTGCTGCTCAGCGACGCGATGGCCGGC
>NZ_VIDT01000154.1 GCF_006519715.1 Ideonella azotifigens | reverse complement strand
CCGGACCAGCAGCGGCTGGTGGGCATCGTGGCCGACAACGTCGAGCGGCTCAAGCGCATCGTCAATGACGTGCTGGAAGCCGCACCCGGCGGCAGCGCGCCGTCGCGCACGCTGGACGGCAGTGCCGAAGTCGGCGCCATCATTGCCGACTGGGCCCAGACCGAGCGCTTGCCGCTGGGCGCCGGCAGCCGGTTGCAGGTGCAGTTGCCGGCCGAGACGCTGGGCGTGTCTTTCGACGTGGACCACCTGCGCCGCGTGCTGGTGAACCTGCTGGACAACGCGCTGCGCCATGCCACTGACCAACCCGGCGCGGTGGTGGTCACGCTGGAGGCGCTGGAAGGTGCGTTTGCGCGGCTGGCCGTGGCCAGTGACGGTGAGCTGATCGCGCCCGAGGTCGAGCCGCACCTGTTCGAGCCGTTTCACTCGACGCGCAGCCGCGGCACCGGGCTGGGCTTGTACATTTGCCGCGAGCTGTGCGCGCGCCATGGGGCCATCATCGACTATGTGCGCCATGAAGGCGTGCGCCACGGCAATGTGTTCCTGATCGTGATGCGCCGCGACAGCCTCGCGGCGGAAGGCCGGCTGCACCTATGAATGAATCGCTGAGCGCCGGGAATGGCGTGCTGGTCGTCGACGACGAACCGGACCTGCTGACCCTGTATGAGCTGACCCTGCTGCGCGAGGGCCTGGAGGTAGAGACCGCGGCCAGCGTGGCCGAGGCCTGGGCGCTGCTGCAGCAGCGCGTGTTCCGCCTGGTCATCACCGACATGCGGCTGCCCGACGGCTTTGGCATGACGCTGCTGCACAGGCTGGAAGAGCAGAACCGCAGCGAGAAGGTCATCGTCATCACCGCTTATGGCTCGGCCGAGAACGCGGTGGAGGCGCTGAAGGCTGGCGCGTTCGACTACCTGACCAAGCCGGTCGACCTGAAGCAGTTCCGCGGCGTGGTGGCTGCGGCCATGGGGCGGGTGGTGTCGCAACCCGCGGTGGCAGCGCCGGGCGCGGTGGCGCCGCCGGTGTCGGCCGCGCCGCTGGCCAAACTGGTCGGTCGCTCGGATGCGATGCTGCAGGTGCGCAACCTGATCGAGAAGGTCGCGCGCAGCATGGCGCCGGTGCTGGTCGAAGGCGAATCCGGCACCGGCAAGGAGCTGGTCGCGCGGGCCATCCATGAGGTCAGCGCGCGTGCGGGCCAGCCCTTCATTGCGGTCAACTGCGGCGCCATTCCGGAGAACCTGCTGGAGTCCGAATTCTTCGGCTACAAGAAAGGCGCGTTCACCGGTGCCAACGAGGACCGCAGCGGCTTCTTCCAGGCGGCCAATGGCGGCACCTTGTTCCTGGACGAGATTGGCGAGCTGCCGCTGGCCATGCAGTCCAAGCTGTTGCGCGTGGTGCAGGAGCGCGCGGTGCGGCCCATCGGCGCGGTCAACGAACTGCCGCTGAACGTGCGCATCGTCAGCGCCACGCACAAGGACCTGGCCGCGGAAGTGGCGGCCAGCCGCTTCCGGCAGGACTTGTATTACCGGCTCAACGTGATCCGCATTCCGGTGCCGCCGCTGCGCGAGCGGCTGGACGACCTGGACAGCATCAGCAGCGCCTTGCTGGACCGCATCACGCGGGACGCGGGCGTCTCGCCGGTGCCGAGGTTGTCGGCCGGCGCCAGGCGCCTGCTGGCGGCCTACAGCTTCCCGGGCAATGTGCGCGAGCTGGAGAACCTGCTGCACCGCGCGCTGGCGATGAGCAGCAGCGAGCTGATCGAGGCGGCCGACCTGGGCCTGCCGGACACGCTCTTCGAGGACAGCGCGGGCGACGAGGAGCCTGCCGACAAGGCTGCGGCGCTGGCGGTCGAAAGCTTGGTGCCGGTCGAAGCGCTGGCGGCGCCCCGCGTTGCCAGCGGCCCGCCGCCGTTGCCGGACGACCTGGCGCTGTACCTGGATGAGGTCGAGCGCGGCATCCTGGTGCGGGCGCTGCAGCAGCACAACTTCAACCGCACGGCGGCCGGCGCGCGCATGGGCCTGTCGCTGCGGCAGATGCGCTACCGCATGGCGCGTCTGGGCATCACCGAGGCGGCGCAGGACGCTGGCGGTGACGACCTGTCGTGAGCGTCCCGCAAACGGGTGACGCAATGTGGCGTGACGGTTGGTGGTCCGGTGCGCGGGCTGTGCCGTCCCCCAACTTCGGTCCTCGCCCGGCGGGCACGTGCATCGACCTGGCGCTGATCCATTCGATCAGCCTGCCCCCAGGCCAATACGGTGGTGACGAGATCGAGCGCCTGTTCACCAACACGCTGGACTGGGATGCGCACCCGTATTTCCAGGGCATCCGCGGCTTGAAAGTCTCAGCCCATTTTCTGATCCGGCGGACTGGCGAGCCGCTGCAATTCGTCTCGTGTGACCAGCGGGCCTGGCATGCCGGCCGCTCGGCCTGGCAGGGCCGCGAAGGCTGCAACGATTTTTCGATCGGCATCGAGCTGGAAGGCCTGGAGGGCGAGACCTTCGAGCAGGCCCAGTACGACACGCTGGCGGGCTTGCTGCCGGCCCTGGCGGCTGCCTATCCGCTGCAGGGAGTGGTCGGCCACGAGCATGTGGCACCGGGCCGCAAGCAGGACCCAGGCCCCGGCTTCGACTGGGCCGCATTGCGCGTCCGGCTGGGCTGGCCGGTGAGCTGTTTTCCCGCGGCCGGTTGAGCCGCACAGCCCTTCCGAGCAGCTCGCGGCTGGCGCATTTCCGAAGGCGAGTCAAGCCCTTCCGGGCTTGGCTTGGTGGAAAAATAGACGCTACCGGTAGTGTCCGACAGGGTTTCCCAGCCTACATCTAGCGTCCGCTGTGATAACCTCGGGTTTCGGAAATTCGCCATGTTCAAGCACGTCGACATGCCTTTGCTTGACCCCGCCAGCCATGTGTTGGCGGGCTGCCAGCAGCACCTCTTCGCTTCTCCCTGGGGGTGGAGATGCAGCAGTCGACGAACGCCAGGCGCCGCGCCCACCTCAGGGCCGTGACGCCTGGCGATTGCCTTGCCACAGCCGGCCACGTCTGACCTGACGTTTGGCCTGACAGGCGCGGACCCGAAGCGGCCGCAGCGCCCGCACTTCTTTCGTCTTCACCGAATCCACACAGGGGAATCCATGCAAGCTGTTTCCAGCACCGTCGACGCCGCCATTGCGCGTCCCAGCGCCGCCTCCACTGCCAGCGCCGCCGCGCCGGCCAGTGCCTTCCACGCCTACCAGATCATTCGCCGCAACGGCGCGGTCGTCTCGTTCGAGCCGAACAAGATCGCCGTCGCGCTGATGAAGGCCTTCCTGGCGGTGCATGGCACGCAAGGCGCGGCCTCGGCCAGCGTGCGCGAGACGGTCGACGTGCTGACCGAGAGCGTGGTTCGTGCGCTGATGCGCTCGCGTCCGGGCGGCGGCACCTTCCACATCGAAGACGTGCAGGACCAGGTCGAGCTGGGCCTGATGCGCGGCAGCCACCATGAAGTGGCGCGTGCCTATGTGCTCTACCGCGAGCGCCGGTCGCAGGAGCGTGCGCGCCAGGGCGTGGAGGCGGCGCCGGTGGCCGTGACCACCTTGACGGTGATCGACAAGGGCCAGCGCGTGCCGCTGGACGAGGCCAAGCTGCAGGCCCTGATCGTGTCGGCCTGTGCCGACCTGGGTGCTGACGTGAAGCCGGACCCGATCCTGGCCGAGACCCGCCGCAACCTGTACGACGGCGTGCCGATCGACGAGGTCTACAAGGCCGCCATCCTGGCCTCGCGCACGCTGATCGAGAGCGACCCCGGCTACACCCGCGCCACCGCCCGCCTGCTGCTGCACACGATCCGCCGCGAGATCCTCGGCGAGGAGCTGACGCAGGCCGACATGCACACCCGCTACGCCGAGTACTTCCCGAAGTTCATCAAGAAGGGCGTTCAGGCCGAGTTGCTGGACGAGAAGCTGCTGCAGTTCGACCTGGCCAAGCTGGGCGCCGCACTGAAGGCCGACCGCGACTTCCAGTTCGACTACCTGGGCCTGCAGACCCTGTTCGACCGCTACTTCCTGCACATCGAAGAGCAGCGCATCGAAATGCCGCAGGCCTTCTTCATGCGCGTGGCCATGGGCCTGGCGCTGAACGAGATCAACCGCGAAGCGCGCGCCATCGAGTTCTACAACGTGTTGTCGAGCTTCGACTTCATGTCCTCGACCCCCACGCTGTTCAACGCCGGCACCCGCCGCTCGCAGCTCTCGTCCTGCTACCTGACGACGGTGGCCGACGACCTGGACGGCATCTATGAAGCGCTGAAGGAAAACGCGCTGCTGTCGAAGTTTGCCGGCGGCCTGGGCAATGACTGGACCAACGTGCGTGCGCTGGGTTCCTACATCAAGGGCACCAACGGCAAGTCGCAAGGCGTGGTGCCGTTCCTGAAGGTGGTCAACGACACGGCCGTGGCGGTCAACCAGGGCGGCAAGCGCAAGGGCGCTGTCTGCGCCTACCTGGAAACCTGGCACCTGGACATCGAAGAGTTCCTGGAACTGCGCAAGAACACCGGCGACGACCGCCGCCGCACGCACGACATGAACACCGCGAACTGGGTGCCTGACCTGTTCATGCGCCGCGTGATGGACGGTGGCGACTGGACGCTGTTCAGCCCGTCCACCTGCCCGGACCTGCATGACCTGTTCGGCACCGCCTTCGAGAAGGCCTACGTGGCCTACGAGGCCAAGGCCGACCGTGGCGAGATCAAGCTCTTCAAGCGCATGGCCGCCCGCGACCTGTGGCGCAAGATGCTCTCGATGCTGTTCGAGACCGGCCACCCCTGGATCACCTTCAAGGACGCCTGCAACGTGCGCTCGCCGCAGCAGCACGTGGGCGTGGTGCACTCGTCCAACCTGTGCACCGAGATCACGCTGAACACCAATGAAGACGAGATCGCCGTCTGCAACCTGGGCTCGGTCAACCTGGCCCAGCACTTGAAGGATGGCAAGGTCGACCAGGAGAAGCTGAAGAAGACCGTGTCGACGGCGATGCGCATGCTCGACAACGTCATCGACATCAACTACTACGCGGTCAAGAAGGCGCGTGACTCCAACCTGCGTCACCGCCCGGTCGGCCTGGGCCTGATGGGCTTCCAGGACGCGCTGTACGAACTGCGCCTGCCCTACGCCAGCCAGGAAGCGGTCGAGTTTGCCGACCAGTCGATGGAAGCCATCTGCTACCACGCCTATTGGGCGTCGACCGACCTGGCGGCAGAGCGTGGCCGCTACTCGACCTACCACGGCTCGCTGTGGGACCGGGGCATCCTGCCGCTGGACTCGCTGAACCTGCTGGCCGAGCAGCGTGGCGGCTACGTCGAAGTGGACCGCAGCATGACGCTGGACTGGGACGCGCTGCGCCAGCGCATTGCCACCCACGGCATGCGCAACAGCAACTGCGTGGCCATCGCACCGACCGCGACCATCTCCAACATCATTGGCGTGGACGCGTCGATCGAACCCTGCTTCGGCAACCTGTCGGTCAAGTCCAACCTGTCTGGCGAGTTCACCGTGGTCAACGAGTACCTGGTGCGCGACCTGAAGCAGCTCGGCCTGTGGGACAACGTGATGGTCATGGACCTCAAGCACTACGATGGTTCGCTGCGCCGCATCGACCGCGTGCCCGAGGACATCAAGCGCCTCTATGCCACCGCCTTCGAAGTGGAAACGCAGTGGCTGGTCGAGGCCGCGGCGCGTCGCCAGAAGTGGATCGACCAGGCCCAGTCGCTGAACATCTACATCGCCGGCGCATCGGGCAAGAAGCTGGACGACACCTACAAGCTCGCATGGTTGCGTGGCCTCAAGACCACCTACTACCTGCGCACCGTGGGTGCCACGCACGCAGAGAAGAGCACGGTCGCAGCGGGTGCGATGAACAGCGTGCCCTCGTCCGGCGGCATCGGTGGTTCGCATGCCGCGCCAGTGATGTCGGCGCTCGACGCAGCGGCCGCACAAGCCCAGGCCATGATGGCCGCGCAGCAGGCCACGCCTGCGACTGACATCAAGTTCTGCGGCGTCGACGACCCGACCTGCGAAGCCTGCCAGTGAGCTTGAAGTGAACGTGAAGCGCACCGCATGCAAGGCCTGCGATGCGCTTCTCTTCATCGGCTCATCGAGTGTTCACACCACGCGCTGCGTGAAGCCTGCCGCATCGCTCGCATCGAGACGATGTTGAGAGGCAACACGCAGGCGTTTGCGCTGTCAAGAAGTGCTTGGTGTTTGAACACAACACTCTGATAATTCCACCCCAAGGAAACACGCCATGCTGGTCTGGGAAGACGACGCTCGTACCCCGCCGAATCCTGTTCAACGTACCGCGCCCGAGCCGACTGCCGGCGCACGGACAGCCGACCTGTCGCCGTCTGCGTTGACCCCTTCTTCATCGTCCGCCGCATCGGCGATGTCCACTGCGCAAGCCACTGTCCAAGCTGCCGCCGCTCGCGCTGCGGTGGTCACAGCCTCGCATGCGACCCCCGTCTCCAGTGGCCGCGTCAACGCTGCCGACAAGCGCATCATCAACGGCCAGACCGACGTCAACCAGCTGGTGCCGTTCAAGTACAAGTGGGCCTGGGAGAAATACCTCGCCACCTGTGCAAACCACTGGATGCCGCAAGAGGTCAACATGTCGCGCGACATCGCGACCTGGAAGGATCCCAACGGCCTGACCGAAGACGAGCGCCGCATCGTCAAGCGCAACCTCGGCTTCTTCGTCACTGCCGACTCGCTGGCCGCCAACAACATCGTGCTGGGAACCTACCGCCACATCACGGCGCCCGAGGCTCGCCAGTTCCTGTTGCGTCAGGCCTTCGAAGAAGCGATCCACACCCACGCCTACCAGTACATCGTCGAGTCGCTGGGCCTGGATGAATCGGAGATCTTCAACGCCTACAACGAGGTCAAGTCCATCCGCGACAAGGACGAGTTCCTGATCCCGTTCATCGGCGCGATCATGGACCCGAACTTCAAGACCGGCACGCTGGAAAACGACCGCACGCTGCTGAAGAGCCTGATCGTTTTTGCCTGCCTGATGGAAGGCCTGTTCTTCTACGTCGGCTTCACGCAGATCCTTGCGCTGGGCCGCCAGAACAAGATGACCGGTGCCGCAGAGCAGTACCAGTACATCCTGCGTGACGAGTCCATGCACTGCAACTTCGGCATCGACCTGATCAACCAGATCAAGCTCGAGAACCCGCAGCTGTGGACCGCGGACTTCAAGGCCGAGATCACCGCGCTGTTCCTGAAGGCGGTGGACCTGGAGTACGCCTATGCCGAAGACACCATGCCGCGTGGCGTGCTGGGCATGAACGCTTCGATGTTCAAGGGCTACCTGCGCTACATCGCCAACCGGCGGGCCACGCAGATCGGCCTGGATGCGCTCTTCCCGAACGAGGAAAACCCGTTCCCGTGGATGAGCGAAATGATTGACCTGAAAAAGGAACGCAACTTTTTTGAAACCCGCGTCATCGAGTATCAATCCGGTGGCGCATTGAGCTGGGATTGAAGGTGAACAAGAGGCCGGTCCTGTACCGGCCTCTTGTCGCATTCAAGAGGCTTGCCAGAGAGCAGTCCTTCCCAGCATGTTGAGAGATCAAGATCCGCGACGCGTGCAGCACGGGCATCAGAAACCATGCGGCGAGTCGTCTCCCCATTCACCGCACCGAGGGGGCACCCGGCTTTGGCCGGGACAACACCGCGGGCGGTGAATTGCCGGGCTGTATCGAGCGGCCCGGTATTTTTGCAACTTGATCAAGGAGTTTGAAATGGCAACTGCGAAGAAGGCCGCTCCGGCCAAAAAGGCGGCTCCGGCCAAGAAGGCTGCAGCTCCGGCAAAGAAGGCCGCTCCGGCCAAGAAGGCGGCAGCACCGGCGAAGAAGGCCGCTGCACCGGCGAAGAAGGCTGCGCCGGCCAAGAAGGCAGCAGCTCCGGCGAAGAAGGCTGCACCGGCCAAGAAGGCGGCAGCTCCGGCGAAGAAGGCTGCACCGGCCAAGAAGGCGGCAGCTCCGGCGAAGAAGGCTGCACCGGCCAAGAAGGCGGCGGCTCCGGCGAAGAAGGCTGCACCGGCCAAGAAGGCGGCAGCTCCGGCGAAGAAGGCTCCGGCCAAGAAGACGCTTGCACCGGTGAAGCCGGCAACCAAGGCCGTGGCGCCGGTGAAGCCGGCGACCAAGGCAGTGTCTTCGAAGCCTGTGGCCAAGAAGGCTGCGCCCGCCAAGAAGGTCGCCGACGCGCCTGCGAAGACCGCCACGGCCAAGGCCCCCGCCAAGAAGGCTGCAAAGAAGGCCGCTGCCAAGAAGGCTGCGCCCACCCCTGCGCCTGCGCCTGCGGCTTCTGCCCCCGCCGCGCCTGCAGCCAAGACTGCGCTGAGCCCCGCGGCCGCCTGGCCGTTCCCTACGGGCAACAAGCCCTGAGCCTTTGGGCCGGCGTGAAGCCGGCCCTTGGCTCAACTCCCAAAGCCCGGCCTTGCGCCGGGCTTTTCTTTGAGTGCCCTGCCGGCCCTGCGTCGGGCTTTTCTTTGGGCATCCTGCCGGCCTTGCGCCGGGCTTTCTTCCTCGATCGGGCGTCGCCGCTCTGGCATCCCCCCGTCGTCAGCCGAGGCCGAGCGCCGTGCGGTCCACCACGTGGTTCTGGCCGCCTCGCTGCGCGATCTTCAGCGCGCCCATCTGGTTGCCCAGTGCCACGCAACGTGCCAGCGGCCAGCCCTGCTCCAGGCCGAACAGCAGCGCGGCGCGGAAGGCGTCGCCACAGCCGGTCGGGTCCACCACTTCGGTGGCCTTCACGCCTGGCACCAGTGTGCGCTCGCCCTGGATCCACAGCTCGCAGCCTTCGGCGGCCAGCGTCACGATGATGCCGGCCAGGTGCGAGCGCGACATCTCTGCCAGGCTTTGCCCGGTGCGCTCGCTGAGCATGCGGCCTTCGTAGTCGTTGACGGCCACCCAGGTGGCTTGCGCGACGAAGGCGCGCAACTCTTCGCCGTTGAACATGGGCAGGCCCTGGCCCGGGTCGAACACGAACGGGATGCCGGCGGCATGCAGGTCTCGGGCGCGACGCAGCATCGCGTCGCGGCCGTCCGGGCCGATCAGCGCCAGCTTGATGTCGTCGCGCGCCGGCAGGCCGATCTCGTGCGCCTGCTGCATCGCGCCGGGGTGGAAGGCGGTGATCTGGTTGTTGTCCCGGTCGGTGATGATGATGGCCTGGGCGGTGTAGTTGTCAGGCACCTGCAGCAGGCTGCTGGTGTCGATGCCCAGTTGCTGGAAGCGCGCCAGGTAGTCGCCGCCGTCATTGCCCAGCGCGGCCAGCACGACAGGCTCGCCGCCCAGGGCCTTCAGCGTGTAGGCGATGTTGCCGGCGCAGCCGCCGTATTCGCGCCGCAGCGTGGGCACCAGGAACGAGACGTTCAGGATGTGGACCTGCTCGGGCAGGATCTGCTCGGCGAAGCGGCCCGGGAAGGTGGTGATGGTGTCGAAGGCGAGGGAACCGCAGACGAGGCTGGCCATGGTGTGTTGTCGGATGGAGGAAGGGCGGCGCAGCGGCTTGGGGCCGGCGCCGGGCATCAGGAAACGATGGGGCTCAGGGGTAGAAGACTTCCAGCGTGTAGCCGGCCACGTGAAGCTCGCCAATGTCCAGCCGCAGGTCCAGGTGCCAGGCGCCGTCGGCTTCCAGCGTGTCGCCGTGGCCCAGCTCGGCTGGCAGCAGTACCTTGCGCAACAGCACGCTGCCGCTGTCAGAAGAAATGCTCAACTCAAGCGCCGGAGTGCGCACCGGGTGCTCGGCGCGATTGTGCAGGTCGGCGTCCAGCCGCAGCACGCCAGGCTTGTCGGTGGCGCTGAGGTGGCTGGCATCCAGCACGATCTGGTCGAGCGCGTAAGGGCTGGCCACGCGGCAGCGCAGGGTCTGGCAGGCGGCGTTGAGGGCGGGCCGCAGGCTGGG
>NZ_VIDT01000153.1 GCF_006519715.1 Ideonella azotifigens | reverse complement strand
TGCTGGGGCTGTTCCTGGTGGTACGCCACAAGCTGGGCGCCGGTGAACTGCACGCGGCCAACCTGGCGCTCGCGCTGCTGGCGCTGGCCGGCATCACCGTGGGCACCTTGTATCAAAAAGCCCATGTGGCGGCTTGCGACGTGCGCAGCGCGGGACTGGTGCAGATGGGCGCTGCTTTCCTCGTCACCTTGCCGCTGGCGCTGCTGGAGCCCGAGGTCATGGACTGGGGCTGGCCGTTGGTGGCGTCCATGGCCTGGTCGGTTGGCGTGCTGACGCTGGGCGGCAGTTCCTTGCTCTACCTGCTGATACAGCGCGGTGCGGCGACGCAGGTCACCAGCCTGATGTACCTGGTGCCGCCTTGCACGGCCTTGATGGCCGCGCTGCTGTTTGGCGAGCCGCTGAGTGCCGACATGCTGGCCGGCATGGTGCTGACGGCGCTGGGCGTGGCGCTGGTCGTGCGGCAGCCCTGAAGGCTTGACGAAGGCCGGCTGGCATCGTCCTCTGGAGAACGGGTGTTTACGCATAGAATCCGCATCCGCGCTTGACACCGCCACGGGTGGACGCTGTAATGATTTTTTGCCCGGACAGCGGTTTTTCCCCAAGGCTTTTTCTCTCTCGTCTCGCCCCTTTCTTCTCTGGTCTGCATGGCCTGCAGCAACCGGGTCTGGTCAGGTTCTGGCCTGTCTTGGCAGCGGAAGCACTGGTGACAGGAGCAGCGCAAGCACGGCGCCTGCAGCCCAGCCGCTGAGCCGGTGGGGCAGCATGAAACCGATTGTTGTCCGGCGTCGTTGCTGCACCATTGAGAGAGGGGGTACTTTCGTGAACAAGTCTGAAATGATCGAGCACATCGCCCTGCAGGCCGACATCTCCAAGGCAGCCGCCACGCGCGCGCTGGAGGCGATGATCGGTGGGGTGAAGACCACCTTGAAAAAAGGTGGCAGCGTGTCGATCGTTGGGTTTGGCACCTTCGCGGTGACAAAGCGCGCTGCCCGCACCGGCCGCAATCCGCGTACGAGTGAGCCAATCAAGATCAAGGCGGCCAAGGTGCCGAAGTTCCGTCCAGGCAAGGGCCTGAAAGACGCGTTGAACTGAAGAATTTGTTGAAGCTGCGGGTGCTTAGCTCAGTTGGTAGAGCGGCGCCTTTACACGGCGTAGGTCGGGGGTTCGAGCCCCTCAGCACCCACCACCGCAGCGCCCCGCCGGGCATTGATTAGAATCCCGCGCGACGTGCGCAGCCAGGAACAAAAGGCGAACTCAACGGTTCGCCTTTGTTGTTTCCGGCGAGCGCCGTATTCCACCAAGGCACAAGTCACATGTTCGATTTCGTCCGTTCGCACAACCGCCTGCTGCAAGGCCTGCTGGTGTTGCTGATTTTTCCGTCCTTCGTCTTCTTCGGATTGCAGGGCTACTCCAGCTTCACCAGCGACGCCGCCGCCACGGTGGCCAAGGTGGACGGCCGTGCCATCAAGCAGAGCGAGCTCGATGCCGCGCACCGCCAGCAGATCGAGCAGATGCGCGAGCGCATGCCCAACATCGACGTGAAGTTGTTCGACACGCCCGAGATGAAGCGCCAGACGCTGGACGAGTTGGTGCGCGAGCGCGTCATGGAGACGGCAGTCGCCAAGCAGAACCTGGGGGTTTCCGACCTGCGGCTGCAGCAGCTGTTCGTGGCAGACCCGCAGTTCGCGATGCTGCGCAAGCCCGACGGTTCCCTGAACAAGGAATTCCTCGCGGCGCAAGGCATGACCGCGACCCAGTTCCAGGAACGTGTGCGCCAGCAATATGCGATGCGCCAGGTGTTGGCCGGCGTGAACGAGTCTGCCGTTACCGGCAAGGCCTTGCTGAGCGCCAATGTGAACGCCTTGCTGGACCAGCGCGAGGTGCAGCTGCAGCGCTTCGAGGCCGGCGCCTACATGGACAAGGTCAAACCCACCGATGCCGAGATCGAGGCCTTCTACAAGGCGCATGGCAGCCAGTTCCATTCGCCGGAGGTCGCCAAGATCGAGTATGTGGTGCTGGACCTGGCGCAACTGCAGAAGCAGGTCCAGGTCAGCGAGGAAGACCTGAAGACCTACTATGAGCAGAACAAGGCCTTGCGCTACACCGCACCGGAAGAGCGCCGCGCCAGCCACATCCTGATCGCGGCTGCCAAGGATGCGCCGGCCGCCGAGCGCGCCAAGGCCAAGGAAAAAGCCGAGGGCCTGCTGGCTGAGCTGAGCAAGCAGCCTGAGCGTTTTGCCGAACTGGCCAAGAAGAACTCGGCCGACCCCGGCTCTGCAGAGAAGGGCGGCGACCTGGATTTCTTCGGCCGTGGCGCGATGACCAAGCCGTTTGAAGATGCCGCCTTCGCGATGAAGAAGGACGAGCTGAGCAAGGTGGTCGAGTCCGACTACGGCTTTCACATCATCAAGCTGACCGATGTGCGCGGTGGGCAGGTCAAGCCTTTCGACAGCGTGCGCGCCGAGATCGTGGACGAGGTGAGCAAGCAGGCGGCGCAGAAGAACTATGCGGCCGCAGCCGAAGAGTTCTCCAACACCGTCGAAGACCAGAGCGACTCGCTGCAGCCTGTCGTCGACAAGCTCAAGCTGACCAAGCTCAACGCCTCGGTCCGGCGCCAGCCGGTGCCGAATGCCGCTGGCCCGCTGGCCTCGGCCAAGCTGCTGGATGCGGTGTTCGGCAACGAAGTGCTGAAGAACAAGCGCAACACCCAGGCGATTGAAACCGGCCCCAGCCAGATGGTCGCGGCCCGCGTCACCGAATACCAGCCCGAGCACCTGCGCCCCTTGGCGGAGGTGCATGACGACGTGCTGAAGCAGGTGCAGGCCGAGCAGGCCGCCGCGGCGGCCCGCAAGGAGGGCGAAGCCCGCGTGGCTGCGCTGAAGCAGAACCCGGCCGAGGCCTTGCCGCAAGCCGTGACCGTCTCGCGCGCCAAGGACCAGGGCCTGCCGCGCCAGGTGGTGGACGCAGCGCTGGCGGCTGACCTGAGCAAGGCACCTGCCGTTGTGGGCGTGGACCTGGGCGCCCAGGGTTTCGCGGTGCTGAAGGTGCTCAAGAGCTTGCCGCGCATTGCAGGCGACGCCGATGTCGCCAGCGCCCAGCCCGCCGTGGCCCGGGCCCTGGCCAGCGCCGAGACGGCGGCCTACTACGAGGCACTGAAGCGCCGCTACAAGGTCGACATCAAGCTCAAGGCCCCGGAGCCCGCGGCTTCCGCCGCCGAGGCAAATTAATTCGCCGCTGGCCTCTGCCAAGGGGCTAGATTGATGGCTATAATCATAGGCTTCCGGTGGTGGCTATAGCTCAGTTGGTAGAGTCCCAGATTGTGATTCTGGTTGTCGTGGGTTCGAGTCCCATTAGCCACCCCACCCAATGAGAAACGGCGACAAGATTCAGTTCTTGTCGCCGTTTTGCTTTGTGGCTTTGCATCCCCGCGAGGGCGGGTGCCCCAAAACGCAGGCCAGCGCCGGGCCGCTCCCAAGCGGCCTGCGTAACCCGCTCGGCGGGTGGCTTCGCGTACCCGCGAAGCCGGGTGTCCCAACTAATCGGGTCGGACGAGTTGTGGGATGTCTACGCTGCACAACGTGCCCACCGGGTCGCGCTCCTGCCAGCGCACGGTGCCGTTCAACAGCTTCACGCGCTTGCGAATGCCGCCCAGGCCCAGGCCGTGGGACCATTTGGCCGGTTCGCGGCCCACGCCGTCATCGGCCAGCTCGAAGCTGAAGCGGCCGTTGTGCAGCCGGCACTCGATGCGCACGTGCGAGGCCTTGGAGTGCGAGATCACGTTGCTGACCAGTTCGCGCAGGATGCGGGTCAGCGAGGACCACTGGATCATGCTCAGCGTCACTTCCTGGTCGAAGTGGGCATGCCATTCCAGTTCGCAGCGCACGGCTTCCAGCCGGGTCGTGATGTCGGTCTTCCACTCGGCAGCGGCCAGTGCCAGCGGGTGGTGCTTGGCGGCAAGGCCGCGGGTCAGGGTCTTCAAGTCCTGCAGCGTGTGCCGCACGTACTCTTCCATTTCCTTGCTCTGCGACTTGTACATCAGCGTCAGCAGGCGGGCGCCAATGTCGTCGTGCAGGTCTTGCGCGATGCGGGTGCGCTCTTCGCTGCGGCCGCGCTCGACCGCACGGTCGTGTGCCAGCGCGCGCATCAGCTGTTCCAGCACGCGGTCGGCCAGGCGCGCGTCTTCCTGCGTGAACAGGCGCTTGCCGCGCTCGGCAAAGCGCAGCGAGACCATGCCATCCACTGTCGGGTTGTCGGTCAGGTTGGGCAGCGGCACCTGCAGCACGGCGCCGTTGCCGGCAATCCGGCTTTGCTGTGCGCGGCCGGCACTGCGGTGGGTTTCCAGTGGTTCGAAGACATTGCGCAGCAGCTCGATCATGCGGTCTGCCGCGCGCTCTGGCCGCGCCTCCACCTCGCGCGCAATGCGGTACAGGTGCTGGAACATGCGCTCGGTGGTCAAGGCGCGCGCGCCCATCATCTGGCTTACCAGCCACTGGCGGATGGCCGCGTACGCGCCCAGCGCGAGGAACAGCGACAGCGTCAGCGAGGTGAACTGGCTGAACGAGAAGACTGCGACAAACAGCAGGTCCACCGAGGTGGCAATGGTGCTGATGCCGGCCAGCATCGCGAACTCACGCATCACGTTCTGCGAGCGCGAGATGAAGGGCACCAGCAGCACCACCGAGGCGAAGAACACGCCCCAGATCACCGGCCCGACCGAAGCCACCGGCTGCACTTCCGGTGGCAGGTGCGGGCGCATCGAGACGGCCAGCGTCAGCAGCGCCAGCGTGGCCACGGTGACCACGCAGAAGCGGCGCATGACCACCGCAAATGGATGCGGCTCGTTGCGGTGGGACCAGCTCAGCAGCGCGATGCACACCAGCCCGTCGCTCAGCAGCAGCGATTGGCCCCACCACCAGTCGTGCGTCAGCGTGCCGGACAGCGAGGGCAGGGCGTAGGCCAGCGTGGCGGCCCAGGCGGCCGCGGCGATCAGCCAGCGGCCTTTCAGCCGGGCCGGATGCAGGGACGCGGCATGCACGATGGCGGCGCCAGTGACGGCCTCCAGCACCGCGTGCACACTGGATTCACGCAGCACCATCAGCGACGGCAGCGCCAGCGCCGGCACCGAGGCGACGGCAGCCAGCAGCAGCTGCGCGGCCTGCGCATGCGCCATCACCGCGTACAGCAGGTTGCGCAACTGCGGTTGCACCAGCGGCACGATCCAGCCGACCAGGAACAGCACCATCGCAAAAGCGCTCATCAGCCAGAACATCGCGCCCAGGCTGCCGTAGCCACGTGGGCGTGGCTTGAGTTCGACCTGTGCGCCATCACGAAAGCGCAGCGTGACCTGGCCCGCTTCCAGCGATTGCGCCGTGGCCAGCCGCACCTTCACCAGGTCGCGCCGCACGGCGTCATCGGTGATCCAGCGGGCCGAATGCGAGATGGTCAGCACGCCGAACGGCAGCACTTCCCCGTCCGGCGATACCACTGCGTCCAGTTCGCGGCCGACAAAGGGCTTGAGCGAGAGCAGCGGCGTGTCGGCGAGCTCCAGGTGGCCGCTGGCCGTCGTGCGCCACTCGGCAGCGATGTGCGGGTTGTTGGCCATCGCGCGTGCCAGCATGAAGACCGTCAGGCAGCCGATCACGGCAGCCAGCAGCAGCGCCTGTCGCCGCCACGCGATGCGCTGGGTCCGGCCCGGGCCACCGTTGTCAGCCGGCGGTCGCTCAAGCTCCAGCGGGGGCAGGACCGAGGAGGGACCCAGCGAGTCGGACCAGTTCGTCGTGTTCATCGCGGTGGGGCCGGCGTTGCCTTGCGGTGCCAGCACCACGGCGGCCAGGCCGTACAAGGGTCAGAGGGTGGGCAACCCCAGATGGGGCGGCAGGAAGGGCGAGGCGGGGCTGCCGGCTCGCCGCTGCGTCATACCAGGCCTTGCTTGCTCGCCAGCACGGCGGCTTCTGCGCGGCTGGAGACGTTCAGCTTGCGGTAGATCGACTTGATGTGGTCGTTCACCGTGAACCACTTGATGCCCATCAGGTTCGCGATCTCTTTGATCGTGAAGCCCTTGCTCAGGTAGGTCAGGACCTCGATCTCGCGCGGCGTGAGGTGTGGCATTTCCACCGGTCGCTCGATCGGCACCGGCGGCTTGCTGCTGGCAGCCGGCGCGTTGACTGGCGGGTTCATCGGCGTGGTCAGCGGCGCGGGGGCCTGCGGGTCCACTGGCGTGCCGCTGAAGCGGAAGTGGGTCAGCAGCCGGCGGGCAATCGCCGGCGACAGCGGTGGCTGGCCCAGCACGATCTTGCGCAACTCTTCGACCAGCACCTCGAAGCGGTCTTCCTTCAGCAGGTAGCCGTCGGCCCCGCACTGCAGCGCCGGGAAGAGATGCTCGTCGTCGGAATACAGCGTGGTGACGACCTTGGTCGCCGGGTAGTTGGTGAGCTCGGCCAGCAGCTCCAGGCCATTGCCGTCGGGCAACTCGAGGTCCACCAGCATCAGCTTGAACGGATCGGCTCCGTGCAGGCCTTGCGGACCGGTCAGCGCGATCTGCGCGCGCGCGGTTTCCAGATCGCCGGCCTCGGTGATCGAGATCGGATCGCTGAAGCTTTCCCGCAGCACACGCGACAGGAAGTCGCGTGCCACCGGGTTGTCTTCGAGGATCAACACCTTGACTGACATGAACGAATCTCCCTGATGACTCCAAATACCACTGCGCATGCTAGCAGGCGCAGTGGTGGCACTTGCCCTCGATTGTGGGGGCTGCAAGCGGAGACCAGGGCGGAACAATGCCGCGGTCGGGGCGTCAATCCAGCGTCATCACCAGCTTGCCACGCACTTCGCGGCCGGCCATGCGGCGGTAGGCCCGCGGCAGTTCGGAGATCGGCAGCAACTCGTCGATCACCGGCTTGACCTTGCCTTCGGCATACCACTGGCTCAGCTCGGCCAGCGCACGCGCGCTGTTGCCGGGTTCGCGCTTGACGAAGTCGCCCCAGAACACGCCGACCACCGAGGCACCCTTGAGCAGCGGCAGGTTGAACGGCAGCGCCGGAATGCCGCCGGCGGCAAAGCCGATCACCAGGTAGCGGCCGCGCCAGGCAATGGAGCGAAAGGCCTGCTCGGCCAGGTCGCCGCCAATCGGGTCGTAGACCAGGTCCGGGCCCTTGCCGCCGGTCAGCGCGGCCAGCGCATCGCGCAGCTTCTCGCGGCCGTAGTTGATGGTGGCGTCGGCGCCCAGTGCTCGGCATGTTTCGCACTTCTCGTCGGTGGACGCGGCGGCGATCACGCGCGCACCAGCGGCCTTGGCGATCTGGATGGCTGCCGTGCCCACGCCGCCCGCAGCGCCCAGCACCAGCACAGTTTCGCCGGCCTGCAGCGCGCCGCGGTCGATCAGCGCGTGGTGCGAGGTGCCGTAGGTGAATGCAAAGGCCGCCGCGTCTTCCAGCTTGAAGCCGGGCGGCAGCGGCAGCACCTGGGCAGCCTTCACGCACGCGTGGGTGCCGAAGCCGCCAGTGCCGGCAATCGCCGCGACCGGCATGCCGGGCTGCAAGTGGCTGACACCGGGGCCGACCTTGTCCACGATGCCAGCGTATTCGGCGCCCGGCACAAAGGGCAGCGGCGGCTTGAACTGGTACTTGCCCTGGGTGATCAGGATGTCCGGGAAGTTCAGGCTGGCGGCCTTCACCGCGATGCGCACCTCGCCTTCGCCGGGCTCGGGCGTGGGGGTTTCCTTCCAGACCAGGGCCTCGGGACCGTCGGTGGTTTCGCAAAGCCAGGCATGCATGTCGTGTCTCCAGTGGATGAATGTGATGGCTCGGGCAGGTCTGCGGACCGCCTGCCGTGCAATCCTCGAACGATCATAGTCAGCAGGGTGCGACCCCAGCGTCTCGCAGGTGACGCGCTGCCTACAATGCGCCGCATGCGAATCCTGATTGCCAATGACGATGGTTACCTCGCGCCCGGCCTCGCCGCGCTGGCCGAAGCCTGCCGTGGGCTCGGCGAGATCGACGTGATCGCGCCCGAGCAGAATGCCAGTGGCACTTCCAACGCATTGAGCCTGAACCGGCCGCTGTCTGTCTACGAGGCGGTGGGCACGCAGCAGGCGGGTTTTCGCTATGTCAATGGCACGCCGTCGGACAGCGTGCACGTCGCGCTGACAGGGCTGCTGCCGCACCGGCCCGACCTGGTCGTTTCCGGCATCAACCAGGGTGCCAACATGGGCGACGACACGCTGTACTCCGGCACCGTTGCGGCGGCGATGGAGGGCTACCTGTTCGGCGTGCCGGCCATTGCGTTTTCGCAGGCCGAGAAGGGCTGGACCCACCTCGACGCCGCAGCCCGCGTGGCGCGCGCGGTGATCGAGTCGGTGCTGCCGCTGATCAAGCCAGGCGAGCCGCTGGCCGTGCCGTGGCTGCTGAACGTCAACATCCCGAACCGGCCCGACGCCGATCAGCTGCCCTGGGTCACGACCCGCCTGGGCCGGCGCCATGCCAGCTCGCCGGTGATCCACCAGACCAATCCGCGCGGCGAGCCGATCTACTGGATAGGCCCGGCCGGCGATGCGCGCGAAGCCGGCCCCGGCACCGATTTCCACGCGGTGGCCAACGGCCAGGTCTCGATCACGCCGCTGCAGGTCGACCTGACCGACCATGCCGCGCTGCCCGGCTGGCAGGCGCAGCTGAGCCGGATCGGCCGGCTGTGAACAAGCCGAAGGATCCGACCGACCGACCGAGCGCCAGATTTCCTGCGTCCTTGCACCAGGCCAAGCCTGCCGCCGCCAAAGCCAGGCCCGAACTGCTGCGGCCACAGCGCCTGCTGCACGAAGCGGCCCGTGATGCGCGCTTGCTCAGCACCCCTTCCGGCCTGGGGCTGGACAACCCGGCGGTGCGCGAACGCATGGTGCAGCGGCTGCGTGGCGAGGGCGTGCGCAGCGAGCCGGTGCTGCAAGCCATGCTTCGCGTGCCCCGGCACCGCTTTGTCGATTCGGCGCTGGCGGCGCAGGCTTATGAAGACACCAGCCTGCCCATCGGCCTGGGGCAAACCATCTCCAAACCTTCGGTGGTTGCGCGCATGCTGGAGTGGCTGTTCCTGGGCGAGTCGGCGCGCGGGCATGGTCACCTCGGGCGCGTGCTGGAGATCGGCACCGGTTGCGGCTACCAGACCGCGCTGCTGGCCGAAGTGGCGCAGCAGGTGGTGTCGATCGAACGCCTGCGCGCGCTGCATGACGTGGCGGTGCGCCAACTGGCCGGCTTGCAGACGCCGCGCTGCGAGTTGCTGTACGGCGACGGCATGCTGGGTCATCCGCTGCGGGCGCCCTACGACAGCATTGTCGCGGCGGCCGGTGGCGAGGACCTGCCGCAGGCCTGGCTGCAGCAGCTGGCGGTGGGGGGCAGGTTGATCGCACCGGCGCGCGCGGCCGATGGCCGCGGGCAGGTGCTGGTGGTGGTGGATCGGACCCCTCAAGGCTTTCGCCGGACCTTGGGCGAGGCGGTCCAGTTCGTCCCCTTAAAATCCGGCATCAGTTGACTCAGGGAAAAGAATCGCCATGACCATGTTCCGTGGCTGCCGTTGGTCCACGTGGCTTGCATTGGTGGCCGTCACCACGCTTGCGGCGTGCACCACCACCAAGAATCAGGCGCCGGTCGAAGATCGTGGTGCGGGTCGGGGCTCCGCTGCCTACAGCGCCAGTGCCGCCGCAGATCCGTCCAAGAGCGGCAGCGTCGTGCCGCCGGCCGAGGCCAAGCCCGGTACCTACATCGTGAAGCCTGGCGACACGCTGATGCGCATCGCGCTGGAAACCGGCCAGGCCTGGCGTGACCTGGCGCGCTGGAACAGCATGGACAACCCGAACGTGATCGAGGTGGGCCAGGTGCTGCGCGTTGTGCCACCAGGCCAGGAGCCCGGTGCTGCCGCGACCAAGCCGGTGGCGGCCGCCAAGGTCGA
>NZ_VIDT01000152.1 GCF_006519715.1 Ideonella azotifigens | reverse complement strand
GCGGGCGGCACGTCCAGCGTGGACTGCACCGGCGAGGCCAGCACACGGCCCAGCGCCTGCGCGGTCGGCACGGCTTCCTGCGCCTGCAGGCGGTGCTGGGCCGCAGCAGACGTGAGGCGCTGCAGCGCCTCGTCCAGGGTCATCATCGGCGGGTGGGCAGCGGTGGTGCTCATGGCGGTCAGGCGCAATGCTGCTCGATGAGGGACTTGACTGCGGCAACGTCGGGCTTCATCACGCTGAAGCGCTTGGGCAGCAGTTCGATGTCGGCCAAGGCCGCGGGCCGGCTCGGCTCCCGGCCCAGCGCTTCGCGGATGGTCTCGGCGAACTTGGCCGGCAGCGCGGTCTCCAGCACGATCATCGGCACGCCGGCTTCGACGTGCTCGGCAGCGACCTTCACGCCATCGGCCGTGTGCGGGTCGATCATGTCGTGGTGCTGCTGCCAGGTGGCACGGATGGTCGCCACGCGGTCGGCATGCGTGCTCTTGCCGGAGACAAATCCGAACTCGGCGAAGCGGGCTTTTTCTGCGGCCGACAGCGTGAAGCTGCCTTCGCGGAACAGCGTGCGGGTGCGCTCTGCCGCTCCTGCGTCATGGCCCAGCAGGTCGAAGATGAAGCGCTCGAAGTTCGAGGCCTTGGAAATGTCCATTGACGGGCTGCTGGTCTCGTAGGTGTCTGCGCTGCCACGCACCCGGTAGGTGCCGGTGCGGAAGAACTCGTCCAGCACATCGTTCTCGTTGGTGGCCACGACCAGCTGCTTGATCGGCAGGCCCATCATGCGGGCGACGTGGCCGGCGCAGACGTTGCCGAAATTGCCCGAGGGCACGGCAAAGCTGACCTGCTCGCTGTCCTGCTTCGTCGCTTGAAAGTACCCGGCGAAATAGTAGACGACCTGCGCCAGCAGGCGCGCCCAGTTGATCGAGTTGACGGTGCCGATCTTGTGCTGGCGCTTGAAGGCCAGGTCGTTCGACACGGCCTTGACGATGTCCTGCGCATCGTCGAACACGCCCTCCACGGCGATGTTGTGGATGTTCTCGTCCTGCAGGCTGAACATCTGCGCCTGCTGGAACGGGCTCATGCGGCCATGTGGGCTGAGCATGAAGACGCGCACGCCGCGCTTGCCGCGCATCGCGTATTCGGCCGCGCTGCCGGTGTCGCCCGAGGTGGCGCCGAGGATGTTGAGCTGTTCGCCGCGGCGCGCCAGTTCGTACTCGAACAGGTTGCCCAGCAGTTGCATCGCCATGTCCTTGAAGGCCAGCGTCGGGCCGTTGGACAGGGCTTCGATCTGCAGCCCGCTGTCGCCCAACGCGCGCAGCGGCACGATGGCTTCGCTGCCAAACACGGCGGGGGTGTAGGTCTTGTGGACCAAGGCTTTCAGGTCGGCGGCGGGAATGTCGTCGATGTAGAGCGACAGGATCTCGAAGGCCAGTTCTGCATACGACAGGCCGCGCCAGCGCGCCAGCGTCGTGCTGTCGACCTTCGGGTAGACGACAGGCAGGTAGAGCCCGCCATCGGGCGCCAGGCCTTCGAGCAGGATCTCGCAGAAGCGGCGCTCGGTCTTGTCGCCACGGGTGCTGATGTAAAGCATGGGCGTTGTCCGGCTCAGGCGAGCTCTTCCTTGCGGATGCTGACGATGGGCCCCAGCACGGTGGGCAGGGCCTGCATCTGCGCCAGCGCGGCGCGCATGCGGCCTTCCAGCGTGTCGTGCGTCAGGATGATCAGGTCGGTCTGCTTCTCGCCTTCGTTGGACTCCCGCTGCAGCACGGCATCGATGGACAGGTTGTGCTCGGCCAGGATGGTGGTGATGCTGGACAGCACGCCCGGCTCGTCGGCCACACGCAGGCGCAGGTAGAACGAGGTCTGCACTTCGCTCAGCGGCAGGATGGGCGTGTCGGCCAGCGCGTCCGGCTGGAAGGCCAGGTGCGGCACGCGGTGGTCCGGGTCGGCGGTGTGCAGGCGGGTGATGTCGACCAGGTCGGCCACCACGGCCGAAGCGGTGGGTTCGGCGCCTGCGCCCTTGCCGTAATACAGCGTGGTGCCGACGGCATCGCCCTGCACCACCACGGCGTTCATCGCGCCTTCGACGTTGGCGATCAGGCGCTTGGCCGGCACCAGCGTGGGGTGCACCCGCAATTCAATCCCGCTGTCACGCCGGCGCGTGATGCCCAGCAGCTTGATGCGGTAGCCGAGCTGTTCGGCGTAGCGGATGTCGGTCGCCTGCAGCTGGGTGATGCCTTCGATGTGGGCCTTGGCGAACTGCACTGGCACGCCGAACGCGATGGCGCTCATGATGGTCAGCTTGTGCGCGGCGTCCACGCCTTCGATGTCGAAGGTCGGGTCGGCTTCGGCATAGCCCAGGCGCTGGGCTTCCTTCAGCACGGTGGCGAAGTCCAACCCCTTGTCGCGCATCTCGCTGAGGATGAAGTTCGTCGTGCCGTTGATGATGCCGGCGATCCATTCGATGCGGTTGCCGGTCAGGCCCTCGCGCAGCGCCTTGATGATGGGAATGCCGCCGGCGACAGCAGCCTCGAAGCCGACCATCACGCCCTTGGCATGCGCAGCGGCGAAGATCTCCGTGCCGTGCACCGCCAGCAGCGCCTTGTTGGCCGTGACCACGTGCTTGCCGGCGGCAATGGCTTCGAGCACCAGTTCCTTGGCCAGCGTGGTGCCGCCAACCAGCTCGATGACGATGTCGATGGCCGGGTTGGCAATGATGTCGCGCGCATTGGCGACGACCTCGGCCTTGTCGCCGACGATGGCGCGGGCCTGGTCCAGGTTGCGCCGGTTGACGGCGACCAGCTCGATGCCACGGCCGGCCCGGCGACGAATCTCTTCCTGGTTGCGGGAGAGCACGTGGAAGACGCCGGCACCGACGGTGCCCAGGCCAATCAGGCCAACCTGGATGGGTTTCATGAAAACAATGCTCGTGGAAAAAACTCAGGCGGAATGTCGCTTGCGATAGCCGTCAAGGAAGCGGGCGATGCGGCCCACGGCTTCGGTGAGGTCGTCGGTGTTGGGCAGGAAGACGACGCGGAAATGGTCCGGCGCGATCCAGTTGAAACCGGTGCCCTGTACGATCAGCACCTTTTCCTCGGCCAGCAGTTCGTAGGCGAACTGCTGGTCGTCGGCGATGGGGTACAGCTTCGGGTCCAGTCGCGGGAACATGTAGAGCGCAGCCTTGGGCTTGACGACACTGACGCCCGGGATCTGGGTCAGCAGTTCGTAGGCCAGGTCGCGTTGGCGTGCCAGCCGGCCGCCAGGCGCCACCAGGTCCTTGATGCTCTGATAGCCGCCGAGTGCGGTCTGGATCGCGAGCTGGCCAGGCGTGTTGGCGCAAAGGCGCATGGAGGCCAGCATGTTCAGGCCCTCGATGTAGTCCTTGGCGCGCTTCTTGTTGCCCGAGACGATCATCCAGCCAGCCCGGTAGCCGCAGGAACGGTAGTTCTTGCTCAGGCCGTTGAAGGTCAGGAACAGCACGTCGTCGGCCAGCGAGGCGATGCTGGTGTGCGTGGCGCCGTCGTACAAGGTCTTGTCGTAGATCTCGTCGGAGAAGACGACCAGCTCGTGCTCGCGCGCGATGTCGACCATGCCTTGCAGGATCTCGTCGGGATAGAGCGCACCGGTGGGATTGTTGGGGTTGATCAGCACCAGCGCCTTGGTGCGCGGCGTGATCTTGGCGCGCATGTCGGCCAGGTCCGGCAGCCAGCCAGAGCCTTCGTCGCAGTGATAGTGCACCGGCGTGCCACCCGAGAGCGACACCACTGCGGTGTAGAGCGGATAGTCGGGCGACGGGATCAGCACTTCGTCGCCACTGTCCAGCAGCGCGTTCATGCTCATCGAGATCAGTTCGGAGGCGCCATTGCCGAGGTAGACATCGTCCACCGTGACGCCGGCGATCTTCTTTTCCTGGCAGTAGTGCACCACCGCCTTGCGCGGCGCAAACAGGCCTTTGGAATCGGTGTACCCGGCGGCATTGGGCAGGTTGCGGATCATGTCCTGCACGATCTCGTCGGGCGGCTCCAGGCCAAACGCGGCCACGTTGCCAATGTTCAGCTTGATGATCTTGTGGCCCTCTTCCTCCATCTGCCTGGCTTTGTCCAGCACAGGGCCACGGATGTCGTAGCCAACGTTGGCGAGCTTGCTGGACTTGGCAATCGGTTTCAAACCGTTGTCTCCTGTGGGAAACCTATAATTTAACCATAGACACCCTGTGAAAAGGCCTGTTCCGAGGCCTTCGCAACAAGCGAAGCCAAGCCTGCCGAAACACGTAGCCGCAGCCCACGCTGCCATCTGCCGCTGGCCGCTCAGGTCACCCCAACGCCCAAAGGAAGTCGATTGAAATTCCAGCCCGATCAACTCGAAGGCGTGAATGCCATCTCCCGGCTTGATGCCGACCGCCTGTGGGTGCACCAGACGCCGTTCACGCACAGCGTGCTGGTGCCCTGGCACGGCGAAGTCCAGCCCTGGCATGCCAACTCGCCGGCCGAACTGACCGCTGCGCACTTCGAGCAGATCCTGACGCTGCAGCCCGAACTGGTGATCTTCGGCAGCGGGCCCAAGCTGTCGTTTGTCCCGCCGCAGCTGTACCGCGCGCTGATCGAGCGGCGCATCGGAATCGAAACCATGGACACCGGCGCCGCCTGCCGCACCTACAACGTGCTGGTCAACGAGGGCCGCAAGGTGGTGGGCGCAATCCTGTTGGCGCCGGCCGCCTGAAGCTCGATTCAGGGCTGACCCCGAGACATTCTGGTGCGAGCCGGAGCCAGGAATATGTCCGCTTCAATCTATAATGTCGAGTGATGCCTCCCGGGGCGCCCGCTAGAAGACACGATCCTCATGACGCCAGCCCTCAATAAACATCTTCCGGAAATTGAAGCGCAAGCCACCGGCGGTGTGAAGTTCACCCCGCAGGCGTTTCACGGTCGGGCCGTGGTCCTGTATTTCTATCCCAAGGACAACACGCCCGGTTGCACGACCGAAGCCATGCAGTTCCGCGACCAGCACAAGGAATTTGTCAAGGCTGGTGCGGTTGTATTTGGTGTGTCGCGCGACAACATGGCTTCGCACGACAAGTTCAAGCAAAACCTTGAATTGCCCTTCGAGCTGATTGCAGACACCGAAGAAAAGCTGTGCCACATGTTTGGCGTGGTCAAGAACAAGATCATGTATGGGAAGAAGGTCAAGGGCATTGAACGCTCCACCTTCCTGATCGACGAAAAAGGCGTGCTGCGCGCCGAGTGGCGCGGCATCAAGGTCGCGGGCCACGTGGACGAAGTACTGAAGGCGCTGAAGGAACTGAAAACAGCAGCCTGAAAGCCAGCGGCGCAAGCCGCTTTCCAGGGCCGGCGAGTTGTGCATAATGGGTTCATGCCCGAGATCAACGCGTCGCGCATCCAGCCAAAAGCCGCACAGCTTCCTGTGCGGCTTTTTTGTTTCTGAACCTGCTTTCGATCCAATCACCGCTGTCCATGCCTCTGCCCAAGCCCCCTGCCTCTCGCGCATCCTTCCTCCCCGCTGCCGCTTACGACACCCAGGCAGCACCCAAGCCCTCCCGCCAGCCCACCAAGGCCGCCGCACCGGCGGCCGACGAACGCACGCCAGCACTCGAACTGCGCGCCGACCCGGCGCCGGTTGCCGCCGCGCCCACCGGCATGCCCACGAAGGCCGCGGCCAAGAAGAGCACCGCCCCGGCTCGCCCGGCGGCCCAATCCAAACCCCGCAAGCCGCGCCACACCGGCCCGGCCAAGCTGTTCGTGCTGGACACCAACGTGCTGATGCACGACCCGATGTCGATCTACCGCTTCGACGAGCACGACATCTACCTGCCGATGATCACGCTCGAAGAGCTCGACGGCCACAAGAAGGGCATGAGCGAGGTCTCGCGCAACGTGCGCCAGGTCAGCCGCGAGCTCGATGCGCTGGCCGGCGACAGCCTGGACCCGGCTGCAGGTGTGCCGCTGGCCAAGACCGGCCACCGCGAAGCCGGCGGCAAGCTGTTCTTCCAGACCACCTTCCTGGACGCCAAACTGCCGGCCGGCCTGCCGCAGGGCAAGGCCGACAACCAGATCCTGGGTGTGGTGCAGTCGCTGCGCGAGCAGCACAGCAAGGAGCGCGAGGTCGTGCTGGTGTCCAAGGACATCAACATGCGCATCAAGGCCCGTGCGATGGGCCTGGCTGCCGAGGACTATTTCAACGACAAGACGCTGGAAGACGGCGACCTGCTCTACACCGGCGTGATGGCCTTGCCGGCGGACTTCTGGGAGCGCCATGGCAAGACCATGGAAAGCTGGAACCAGGGCGGCCACACCTTCTACCGCATCAGCGGCCCGCTGGTGCCGGTGCTGATGGTCAACCAGTTTGTCTTCCTGGAAGTGCCGGGCGAAGCGCCGCTGTACGCGCGCGTCAACGAGATCACCGGCAAGACGGCCGTGCTGAAGACGCTGCGCGACTACACGCATGCCAAAAACTCGATCTGGGGCGTGACTGCACGCAACCGCGAGCAGAACTTTGCGCTGAACCTGCTGATGGACCCGGAGTGCGACTTCATCACACTGACCGGCACCGCAGGCACCGGCAAGACGCTGATGACGCTGGCCGCGGGCTTGAGCCAGGTGATGGAAGACCGCCGCTACACCGAGATCATCGTGACCAGGGTCACCGTGCCTGTGGGTGAAGACATTGGCTTCCTGCCCGGCAACGAGGAAGAAAAGATGGGCCCATGGATGGGCGCACTGGACGACAACCTGGAAGTGCTGGCCAAGAGCGACAACTCGGCCGGCGAATGGGGCCGCGCCGCGACCAACGACCTGGTGCGCTCGAAGATCAAGATCAAGAGCCTGAACTTCATGCGCGGCCGCACCTTCCTGAACAAGTTCGTCATCATCGACGAGGCGCAGAACCTGACGCCCAAGCAGATGAAGACCTTGATCACCCGCGCGGGCCCGGGCACCAAGATCGTCTGCCTGGGCAACCTGGCACAGATCGACACGCCTTACCTCACCGAAGGCTCGTCCGGCCTGACCTTCGCAGTCGACCGCTTCAAGGGCTGGCCGCACTCGGGCCACATCACGCTGGCCCGAGGCGAACGCTCGCGCCTGGCGGACTTTGCCTCCGAGGTGCTCTAACACACCGCTGAAGCCGGTCGGCACCCGGGTAAACCGGGCTCACATTCAAAACGGGGCCGATCGACCCCGTTTTGCTGTGCAGTGCAGCAAAAACATGACTTCATCTGCCAACCCCAGGTCCACGAGTCAACAAGGCATTGGTGACAAAAAGCTGCGGCAATCTGTGCTAAGGGTTTGTCAGGCATGATTTTTCCTGGCTTTTTCGGCTTGACACCCCTAGCTTGCTTGTCTATTCTTGCCCGCGTGCATTCTCCTGAGTTCCCCGCTGGCCGGGTCAGCCAGCCGAGTCCCCGACTCGTCTTGTTGTGCTTGTTTTCGCTGCTGATGCTGCTCTTTGCGAGCCAGGCAGTCCAAGCCGCCCCTGACGCCGCCAATCCTGATCCTGTCATGCGCTTGCTGGAAGAGCGCGGCATGCTGCCGGTCGTTGGCAGCAATGGCGAACACTCCTTGCTCTCGCAGGTGCGCGACACAGCATCCGACTTGGTGCTGTCGGCCATGAACTTCATTGGCGTGCGCTACCGCCGCGGCGGCACCTCCGCCGAAGAAGGCTTCGACTGCTCTGGCTTCACCCGCCACATTTTCGAGAACAGCATCGGCCTGGTGCTGCCGCGCCGTGCAGACGAACAAGCCCGCGCCCCAGGCCTGCTGGCCGTCAAGGAATCGGACCTGAAGCCAGGCGACTTGGTGTTCTTCAATACCTTGCGCCATGCGTTCTCGCACGTCGGCATTTACGTGGGCGACGGCAAGTTCATTCATTCTCCGCGCGCTGGCGGCGAGGTGCGGGTCGAGGACATGCACTACTCCTACTGGGCCAAACGCTTCAATGGCGCGCGTCGTGTGCCGCAGATCGGCGCGGCCGAGCCGGTCACGGTGGCCCCCACCGACCGCCACTGAGCCACCCTCGCTCATCCAAGACCGCCCAGGCCCGCAGATGCGGGCCTTTCTTTGTCTTCATCGCTTCCAGCGCGATGCCCCTCGCAGCCGCCGACCTTGCAATGCACGGGCACAATGAGACGATGTCCAAACGCGTGATTCCTGTGGCCGACTGGCGCGACCTGGCGCCACCTGCCGTGGTGCCCGTCGCCGCGGCTTCACATGGCTTGGTGCTGGACAGCCTGCAGCGCCCGCTGCGCGACCTGCGCATCTCGGTCACCGACCGTTGCAATTTCCGCTGCAGCTACTGCATGCCGCGCGAAGTCTTTGATTCGCGCTACCAATTCCTGCCGCATGAAGCGCTGCTGAGCTTTGAAGAGATCTCGCGGCTGGCGCGGCAGTTCGCTTTGCTGGGCGTGCGCAAGCTGCGGCTGACCGGAGGCGAGCCACTGCTGCGCAAGCACCTGGAAAACCTGGTGGGGCAACTGGCCGAGTTACGCAGCCCGGACGGCCAGCCCCTGGACATCACGCTCACGACCAATGGCTCGCTGCTGGCCCGCAAGGCGCAAGCCCTGCGCGACGCCGGCCTGCGCCGCGTCACCGTCAGCCTGGACGCACTGGACGACGGCGTGTTCCAGCGCATGAATGACGTGGGCTTTCCCGTGGCCGATGTGCTGCACGGCATCGACACCGCACTGGCCACCGGCCTGGGACCGATTAAGGTCAACATGGTGGTCAAGCGCGGCGTCAACGACCACCAGGTCGTGCCGATGGCCCGCCACATGCGTGAGCACTACGGCCCGCTGGTCACGCTGCGCTTCATCGAGTTCATGGACGTGGGTGCCACCAACCGCTGGCAGCTGGACGAAGTGCTGCCCTCGGCCGAACTGCTGACACGGCTGTCGGCACACTGGTCGCTGCAGCCGCTGCCCGCCAGCGCGCCCGGCGAAACCGCGCAGCGCTGGGCCTATGCCGACGGCCGCGGCGAAATCGGCCTGATCTCCAGCGTCAGCCAGGCATTTTGCGGCGATTGCAACCGCGCCAGGCTGTCGACCGAAGGCAAGCTCTACCTCTGCCTGTTCGCCAGCCGCGGGTACGATCTGCGGCAATTGCTGCGCGAAGGCGCTGCCGACGCGGCACTTGCCGAGCGCATCCAGGCGATCTGGCAAGGCCGCAATGACCGCTATTCGGAGCTTCGAGCGCTGAACAGCACCGACTCAGAAGCGGAACGCCGCGTCGAGATGCACTACATCGGTGGCTGAATGGAACCCCACCCGCCAAGCGGGCCGTCATCCGGCTTGGGGCGGCCCTGCGCTCGGCTGATGCCGCCCTGTTCTACCTCTTCGCGGAACCACCCCGACTCAGCTTGACGACGAGGTCACGCCGCGGTTGGCCAGCGCGTCGGCGCGCTCGTTGCCTGGGTCGCCTGCGTGGCCCTTGACCCAGTGCCAGGTCACGTCGTGTTGCAGCACTTGCGCTTCCAGTGCCTGCCAGAGCTCGACGTTCTTGACCGGCTTGCCGTCGGCCGTGCGCCAGCCGCGTTTTTTCCAGCCGTGGATCCAGGTCATGATGCCGTTGCGCACGTATTCGCTGTCGGTGTAGATGGCCACCGTGCAGCGCCGCTTCAGCGTGCTCAGCGCCTGGATCACCGCGGTCAGTTCCATGCGGTTGTTGGTGGTCAGCTTCTCGCCGCCCCAGAGTTCTTTTTCATGCTCGCCGGCACGCAGCCAGGCGCCCCAGCCGCCCGGGCCCGGGTTGCCTTTGCAGGCACCGTCGGTGTAGATCGTCACATCGCTCATGTCTTGTTTCTTCAGGAAGGTCGCCGCGGGTCGCTGGCCCGGCCCTGCCGGTTGGCCACGGCCGCGGGCGCGGCCTGCTTGGCCTTGCGTTCGTTGCGCGCCAGGCCGATCAGGCGCATGCCGCGCACCCGCTTGACCGCCACGACAAAGTAGACGGCGCCCAGGAC
>NZ_VIDT01000151.1 GCF_006519715.1 Ideonella azotifigens | reverse complement strand
CGCTACCACACGCGCCGGCCGGTCGAAGGCCTGCCGTGGGCCCACGAGTCCTCGCTGCTGGAGCTTGCGCGCTGGTGCGACTACCTGGTCGTCATCACCGCAGGCGGCCCGTCCACCCAGCACCTGGTCAACGCCGAGGTGCTGAACGCGCTGGGCCCGCGCGGCTTTGTCATCAACGTTGCCCGCGGCTCGGTGATCGACGAAGACGCACTCGTCGCCGCGCTGCGGGACAAGCGCATTGCCGGCGCCGGGCTGGACGTGTTCGCCAACGAGCCGCAGGTGCCCGAGGCGCTGCTGAAGCTGGACAACGTGGTGCTGTTGCCGCACATCGCCAGCGCGACCGAAGAAACCCGGCAGGCCATGGCGCAGCGTGTGCTCGACAACATCGCGGCCTTCCAGGCCGGCAAGCCGCTGGTCAGCGAAGCGCCGCGGGCCTGACGGTTTTCGCTGCGTCCGATTCCACCCATCCCAAACACTCCACGAGGTCTCACACCATGAAACTCAACCTGATTGCCGGCGCCTGGACCGAAGGCGTGCGCGCCTACCAGAACATCAACCCGTCGGACACCCGCGACACGATTGGCGACTACACGGTGGCCAGCCGCGCGCAGGCCGAAGAAGCCGTGGCCGCCGCTGCGGCCGCGTACCCGGCCTGGAGCCTCAGCACGCCGCAGCAGCGCTTTGACGCGCTGGACTTCATCGGCAGCGAGATCATTGCCCGCAAGGCCGAACTGGGCGACCTGTTGGCGCGCGAAGAAGGCAAGACCCTGCCCGAAGCCGTCGGCGAAGTCGCCCGCGCTGGCGCCATCTTCAAGTTCTTCGCCGGCGAGGCCCTGCGCCCGGGCGGCGAAATGATGCCTTCGGTGCGCCCTGGCGTCGGCGTGGAAATCACCCGCGAACCGCTGGGCGTGATCGGCCTGATCACGCCTTGGAACTTCCCCATCGCGATTCCCGCCTGGAAGATCGCCCCGGCGCTGGCCTACGGCAACTGCGTGGTCTTCAAGCCGGCCGAAGTCGTGCCGGGCTCGGCCTGGGCCTTGTCGGACATCATCAGCCGCTCGGGCATTCCGGCCGGCGTGTTCAACCTGGTGATGGGCCGCGGCAGCGAAGTCGGTGCCGTGCTGCTGGAAGACCCGCGCATTGCCGGCATCAGCTTCACCGGCTCGGTGCCCACCGGCCAGAAGGTGGCCCAGGCCTGCGTGAGCCGCGGCGCCAAGTTCCAGTTGGAAATGGGCGGCAAGAACCCGTTCGTGGTGTTGGACGATGCGGACCTGAACGTGGCCGTGGGCGCCGCGATCAACTCCGGCTTCTTCTCCACCGGCCAGCGCTGCACCGCCTCGTCGCGCCTGATCGTCACCGAAGGCATCCATGACCGCTTCGTCGAAGCCATGGTCGCCAAGCTGAAGACGCTGAAGGTGGGCGACGCCCGCACCGCCGGCACCGACATCGGCCCGGTGGTGGACGACCGCCAGCTCGCGCAAGACCTGGAATACGTGGGCATTGCCCAGTCCGAAGGTGCCAAGCTGGCCTGGGGCGGCGCGGCCATGCCGACGAATGCCGAAGGCGCGCCGGGCTACTACATGCAGCCGGCCCTGTTCACCGAAACCGCCGCGGCCATGCGCATCAACACCGAGGAAGTCTTCGGCCCGGTCGTCAGCGTGATCCGCGCCAAGGGCTACGACGAAGCCCTGCACCTGGCCAACGACACGCCCTTCGGCCTGGCAAGCGGCATCGCCACCACCAGCCTGAAGCACGCCACGCACTTCAAGCGCCACGCGCAAGCCGGCATGGTGATGGTCAACCTGCCAACCGCCGGCGTGGACTACCACGTGCCCTTCGGCGGCCGCAAGAGCAGCAGCTACGGCCCGCGCGAGCAAGGCCGCTACGCGGCGGAGTTCTATACCGTGGTCAAGACGGCCTACACGCAGGCCTGAGCACCAGCATCGAGTTTGGGATGCATGGCTGTACACGCCATGTTTTCAAAGGGTGGCCCTGGCCACCCTTTTTTTGGCTTGAATATGGAATCGGTTCCATATCCAAGCCGCAGCAGCCTCGCCAAACCCCCTAGCTCGCATATGGGATCGGTTCCATATTGCACGGAGTTGGGCATTCCCCTCCCCGATTTCGCCCATCTTTCGCCATTTGTGCACCTATGAGGTTCATTTCCTTGGGGACAACGCTATCCCCCCAAACTTGAAGGCAGGTTTCTGAGGGTTAACGATTGATTACAGGGGAATCCGAAAATAGACTCAACTTTCGTTTCTTCCCTGGAGTCCCTTTCATGTCCTCCTTATTCACCATGTCGATCTGGACGCTGATCAGCGCGTCCGTGATCAGCGTTGGCCTGGGCACATCCGCCCATGCCGACAGCGACATTCCCGCGGCGCCCGCGTCCGCGTCGTCCACCGACGGCCTGCGCGTCAGCATCGACCCCGTCACCAAGCGCATCCGCCCGCTGACGCCCTCCGAGGCCGACGCGCTGGGCGCCGCTGCCGCCACCGCCGCCAAGGCACCGCGCGCCGAAACCGTGCTGCAAGGCATCGTGTCCCGCACCACCGGTGCGCGCGGCATCGTCATGGGCCCGGAGCACATGTCGTATTCGCGCGCGGCCATCGGCGCCAATGGCAAGCTGGCGACCGACTGCGTCGACGGCGACGACGCCGCCGATGTGCACGAACACCCGGTCCACACCGAAGGGAGCCTGAAATGAGCGGCATTCGCATGCCCGGCCGCAGCCTGGTGGCCCTGGCTGCCTCCCTGGCCGCCTTCACGGCCTGGGGCGCCACGATCGAGATCCTGAACACCGACTCGCCCGGTGTCGGCTTCAATGACAAGACCGCCGTCGCACCTGTGGGTGGCAACGAAGGCAGCACGCTCGGCGAACAGCGCATGAACGTGTACAAGAAGGTCGCCTCCGTCTGGGGCAAGCAGCTGCCGGCGGGCCCGGTGATCCAGATCTCGGCCAACTGGCCGGCGCTGGACTGCAACGCGTCGCAGGCCGTGCTCGGCCAGGCGGGCGCCGTGACCTCCTGGCACGACTTCCCGAACGCGCCCAAGACCGGCACCTGGTACCCAGCGGCCCTGGCCAACACCCTGGCCCAGGTCGACCTGGACGACGGCGCCAAGCCCGAGATCAGTTCCAGCTTCAACGTCAACCTGGGCAAGGCCAACTGCCTGGAAGGCACGCCCTGGTACCTGGGCCTGGACGGCAATGCGCCGGCCGGCAGCATCGACTTCGCCGTCGTGCTGACCCACGAGGTGGGCCACGGCCTGGGCTTCGCCACGCCGACCAATGGCAGCACCGGCCTGCAACCCCGCGACACCGACGGCACGCGCTACCCCACCGTGTGGGAAAGCATGATGTTCGACAACACCGCCGGCAAGACCTGGCTGGAGATGAGCGCTGCCGAGCGCCGCGCGTCGGCCATCAACCCGCGCGGGCTGGTGTGGACCGGTGCGAACGTCGTCGCGGACATGCCTTCGGTGCTCAAGAAGGGCACGCCGATGCTGACGGTCAAGTCCAAGCAGTTCCCGGACGTGGCCGGTGTCTACCAGGTCGGCCCGGCCGCGTTTGGCCCGCCGCTGAGCAGCACGGTGCTCAAGGGCGGCATGGCGCGTGTCATCGACCAGGCAGACGGCGTGATCGGCCTGGCCTGCGACCCGCTGAGCTCGGCCAATGCTGCGCTGGTGGCCGGCAGGGTGGCACTGCTGGACCGCGGCACCTGCAACTTCTCCGTCAAGGTGAAGAACGCGCAGGACGCAGGCGCCATCGGCGTGATCGTCGTCAACAACGTGGCCGGCGGCCCGCCCACCGGCCTGCCGGGCAGCGATGACACGGTGGTCATTCCTTCGGTCATGATCACCCAGGCCGACGGCGCCACGCTGAAGACCGCGCTGACCGGCAACGTGCTGGCCACCGACAAGATCACCGCGGTGCTGGGCATCGACAAGACCCGCTACGCCGGTGCCGACGCGGCCGGCCGGGTCATGCTGTTCACGCCCAACCCGTTCCAGGGCGGCTCGTCCGTCTCGCACTGGGACACCTCGGCGACGCGCAACCTGCTGATGGAACCGGCGATCAACGACGACCTGCCGACCTTCAAGGTCTCGGCCCCGAAGGACCTGACGCTGGAACTGCTGAAGGACATCGGCTGGTAAGCCGACCAGGCTGACGCCGCACAGGCCCGGTGGGTTCGCCCACCGGGCCTTTTTCATGCCGGGCGCCTCGCGACCCATCACCCAAGTCATCGTACAACATGGCCGAAAACGCACACACCAAACCCAATGGACCTGGTCTGAAGCCCTCCCGATGGATGCCTCAGAAGCCTCTCGCATGGCCGATTGACAGCAGCATCGGCAGCCGAAACCGGTTCACATTTAGCTATGAAAATCACCCTATCCCCAGGCCGTTGGCGGCAACCTGGCGAATCACCGAAGCCTGACAACTTTGCTCAGGGTTAAGTGGAAACCCTGAGTCATTTCGGCGAGAGAGTTATCGTACAACTCGCCGAACAACAGGGTTCGGCTGGCGGGCCAGGACACCGGCAGCACGCCGGCTGGACTCGCCTTATCGCCGCCCATGTCCACCCCATTCAAGCCCACCCGCCGGACCGTGTTGATGGCCTCGGCCGCTGCAGTGCCCGTCGCCGCCATCCCGCTGTACGGCGCCCGAGCCGAAGGCCTGGAAGCCACCTCGCTGAGCCAGTACAAGCCGGTGTTCTTCTCCGCTGCCGAGTGGCAGTTCATCCTCGCCGCCTGTGACCGGCTGATCCCGGCCGAGGGCAAGGGCCCGGGCGCGATCGAGACCAACGTGCCGGTCTTCATCGACCAGCAGTTGCAGACCGGCCTGGGGGCCGACATCTACCTGCAGGGGCCGTACAAGAACGATGCGGTCGCCACGCTGGGCTTCCAGCTGCCGTACGCGCCGCAGGACGTCTACCGCATCGGCATCAAGCTGGCCCAGCAGCACAGCCAGGCCCAGCACGGCAAGCCCTTCGAGCAGCTGGACGCCAAGGCGCGCGACGCGCTGCTCACCGCGCTGCAGAAAAACGGCGTGGACTTTGCCGCGCTCGGCGAGCCGGTGCTGAAGGCCTCGCAGTTCTTCGGCCAGCTGCTGGACGACACCAAGAACGGCTACCTGGCGGACCCGATGTACGGCGGCAACAAGGACATGTTGGCCTGGGTCGCCATTGGCTTCCCCGGCGCGCGCGGTCAGTACGTCGAATGGGTGGACCAGCACAACGTGCCCTACCCGCTGGGTCCCGTGAGCGTCAGCGGCAAGCGCGCCTGACCCGCCTTCCGCCGCCCGCCTTCATCGTCATTCCCAGGCAGCGCCCGCAGGCTGTCACATACCCCCAACCCCATGCCCCAAATCACCAACGACGAAGTCGACGTCGTCATCGTCGGCCTTGGCTGGGCCGGCTCGCTCATGGCCATCGAACTCGCGAAGGAAGGCCTGAAGGTCCGCGCGCTGGAGCGCGGCCCGGATCGCCCGCCCGAGGACTTTGCCTATCCCAAGCCGGCTGACCAGTACGCCTACGCCACGCGCAACAAGGTCTTCGCCACGCCGCGCGATGCCGCGCTGACGGTGCGCTACGACACCACGCAGACGGCGCTGCCCACGCGCAAGTGGGGCGCCTTCGCGCCCGGCACCGGCGTGGGTGGCTCGGGCCTGCACTGGACGGGCGTGCTGATCCGCCCCACGCCCACCGACCTGAAGCTCAAGACCTATGCCGACCAGGCCTACAAGCGTGGCAGCCTGGACCCGGAAATGCGCATCAAGGACTTCCCGTTCACGTGGGAAGAAATCGAGCCGCACTACGACTTCTTCGACAAGGTCTGCGGCCTGTCCGGCACCACCGGCAACCTGAAGGGCCAGGTCCAGCCAGGCGGCGACCCCTTCGAGGGCCCGCGCTCCAACCCCTATCCGCTGCCGGCGCTGCAGGACACGCTGAACTGCTCGATGTTCGCCGAGACGGCGCGCGGCATGGGCTACCACCCCTTCCCCAACCCCTCGGCCAATGTCTCGCAGCCCTGGACCAACCCCTATGGCGCGCAGATCGCGCCTTGCAACTACTGCGGCTACTGCAGCAAGTACCCCTGCCTGAACGCCTCCAAGGCCTCCCCGCAGACGGCCGTGCTGGACGTGCTCAAGCGCCTGCCCAACTTCGACTACCGGGTCAACGCCAACGTCATCCGCGTGGACCTGCACGAGGACAAGAAGACCGCGCGTGGCGTGACCTACATCGACGAGCAAAAGCGCGAGGTCTTCCAGCCGGCGAAGATCGTCATCCTTGCCAGCTTCCAGTTCGCCAACGTGCGGCTGATGCTGCTCTCGGGCATCGGCAAGCCCTACGACCCGGTGAGCGAGACCGGCACCATCGGCCGCAACTACGCCTTCCTCAGCAACGGCAACGCCACGCTGTTCTTCAAGGACAAGCACTTCAATCCGTTTGCCACCGCCGGTGCCACCGGCGAGATGTTCAACGACATCTCGCCCGGCAACTTCGAGGACGGCCCGAAACAGGGCTTCATCGGCGGCGCCAAGATCCACAGCTCGCAGTCCACCGGCGCGCCCATCGGCACCGCGCTGCCGCCCGGCACGCCCGGCTGGGGCAAGGGCTGGAAGGAGGCCATGATGGACTGGTATGGCCGCTCGATGACCATCGGCATCACGACCACCTGCATGTCCTACCGCGGCCACTTCCTGGACCTGGACCCGACCTACAAGGACCCCTGGGGCATGCCGCTGCTGCGCATGACCTTCGACTGGCGCCAGAACGAGCTGAAGCTGCAGCGCTACCTGCGCGAGATCGTGCTGAAGATCGCCAAGGAGATGAAGCCGGACGCGCTGTCCGAGAACTTCCTGGCGCTGGATTCGCACTGGGACATCACCAAGTACGTCTCCACCCACAACGTGGGCGGCGCGATCATGGGCACCTCGCCCCGGGACTCGGCGCTGAACCGCTACCTGCAGTCCTGGGACGTGCACAACGTCTTCGTGCCAGGCGGCAACGCCTTCCCGCAGAACTTCCAGGCCAATCCGACGGCCACCATCGGCGCCATCACGCTGTTCGCCGCCGAGGCCATCAAGAAGCAGTACCTGAAGAACCCCGGGCCGTTGGTGCAGGCATGAGCATGAAGAACCAGAACACCTTCCTTCCGCGGCTCATCGGCGCGGCCGCGCTGTGCCTGGCGGCCCTGCAGACTGCGCAGGCCGAAGTCGACCCGGCCCTGGTCAAGCGCGGCGAGTACCTGGCCCGCGTGGGCGACTGCGTGGCCTGCCACAGCGCGCCGGGCAAACCGGCCTTCAGCGGCGGCCTGGCGATCGACAGCGGCCACGGCGTCATCTACTCGACCAACATCACGCCCGACAAGCAGCACGGCATCGGCAACTACACCGAGCAGCAGTTTGCCGACGCCATGCGCAAGGGCCTGCGGGCCGACGGCACGCACCTCTACCCTGCGATGCCGTACCCGAACTACGCCAAGGTCTCGGACGCCGACACGCACGCCCTCTACGCCTACTTCATGAACGGCGTGAAGCCCAGCAGCGCGGTGCCGCCGGCCACCAACATGGCCTTCCCGTTCAACCTGCGCTGGGGCATGTCGCTGTGGAACTTCCTGTTCCTCTCCGGCAAGTCCTTCCAGCCGCAGCCGGACTGGAACGAGCAGGTCAAGCTCGGAGCCTACCTGGTCGAAGGCCTGGGTCATTGCAGCAGCTGCCACACGCCGCGCGGTTTCGCGATGAACGAGAAGGCCAGCGGCAGCGCGGACACCGCCTTCCTGGCCGGCGGCGAGCTCAACGGCTGGCCCACGCCCTCGCTGCGTGGCATGCCGCGCTGGAACAGCCAGGACATCGTCGACTACCTGCAGACCGGCCGCAACCGAAGCGCCGCCGTCGCCGGCGAGATGACCCAGGTCGTGCAGCACAGCACCGCCTACCTGCAGGACCCGGACCTGCAGGCCATCGCGGCCTACCTGAAGGCCCTGCCGCCGGGGCCGGACAAGGCCGCCGGCGTCACGCCGCAAGGCAAGGCCGAGACCATCCAGAAGCTCACCGCCGCGAAAGACCTGAGCCTAGGCGAGCGGCTGTACCTGGACAACTGCGCCGCCTGCCACTTCGTCACCGGCCAGGGCGCCACGCGCATCTTCCCGCAGCTGGACGGCGCCACCGTGATCAACGCAAAGAACCCGCACGGGCTGATCCAGGTGATCCTGGCCGGCGCCCGCACCCCGTCCACCGACAAAGCCCCATCGGTGCTGGTCATGCCCAGCTTCGCGCAGCGCCTGAGCGACAGCGAACTGGCCACGCTGGCCACCTTCCTGCGCCAGGGCTGGGGCAACCGGGCCAGCGCCGTCTCGGAACGCGAGGTGGCGGCCGTGCGTGCCAAGGGACTCGCCGCGCGCTGATGTTCGCGGCGCAGGCGGTCCGGCACCGTCAACCAACCGTCACGTGAGTTTCAAACCGGCTCAGGACACTGGCTGGGCTCCGACATCGCGTCGAGCCCGGCCGTGCACGATGGCCGGTGCCCCTTCACATCCACCGTTGGGAGACTTTCCATGTCCACGAATCGCCCCTGGGCCGCGCTGTGCCTCGCCCCCTTGTTCGTGCTCGCGCAGGCCGCGCTGGCCGATGACTTCGCCAAGCTCGACGAAGCCCTGCCCAGCACCGAGAACGTGCTGGCCACCTACCCGGTGTTCGACTTCGACACCGACGGCTGCCTGCCCAGCGCTGGCATCAGCCGCGCCGGCGTGCAGAACGGTGGCCTCAAGCCCACCGGCAGCATCACCGGCAACTGCCGCTCCAGCAACTTCCTGGACAGCTCGAACACGCTGCACCGCCACGCCTGCCTCACCACCGGCGGCAACACCTACTGCGGCCACTTCTACGCGCTGTACTTCGAGAAGGACCAGACCACCGCACTCGGTGGCGGCCACCGCCACGACTGGGAACACGCGGCCGTCTGGACGACGAACGGCATCGTCACCCACGGCGGCTACAGCGCCCACGGCGACCTCTACAACAAGCCGGTCGCCGAGATCGCGATGCAGGGCAACCATGTGAAGATCATCTATCACAAGGATGGCGGCCTGACCCATGCGATGCGCTTTGCCAGCGCCACCGAGCCGGCCGAGAACCCCTACGGCCAGTTCGTCACGCCCACCATCACCAGCTGGTACGAACTGCACGGCGACGGCATCGACAACGCCACGATGCGCAGCAAGCTCAACAGCTTCGACTACGGCTCGGCCACCATCCCGCTGAAGGACAGCAACTTCCTCGGCAACCTCAACACCTACAAGCCGTCCGGCTACCCGACCTTCACGCAGGCCAGCGTGGACGCCGCCAAGCCCTGAGGCAAAGGGGCGCGTTGATCAGCTCGCAGCGCTGACCAGCTCGCCGCCCCAGCTCGCAGGGTCCACGTCGCGCAAGGACTGGGAGAAGGTCCAGGCGTGGCCTGCGGGGTCGAGCGCCGAATACTGGCGCTCGCCATAGGGCTGGTCGGTGGGCTCGCCAATGATGACGGCGCCTGCCGCGCGCGCGGCGGCGCAGTGCCGGTGGGCATCCCGCACCCGGACCATCACCGAGTGCCCGAAGCCGGCCGGCGCCAGGTCCGGCCGCGCGGCCTGTGCCACGACGATCGCGCCATCACCCACCTGCAGTTGCACCCGGTGGCTGCCAATGCGCAAGCGCTCGGCGAACCCGAAAGCCTGGCACAGCCACTGCGCGGCGGCCGGGACGTCCGGGTAGAGCAGCACTGGCATCACCGCAGCGTCCGGCATGGACCGATTGGCCGGGCCGCCGGCAAACATGGCGCTTTCAGACATGGCGGACCTTTGTCGTTGAGGCCCACCATTGTGCTGAAACTGCCTGCGCGGCCCGCACGGCAGAAGGGCTAACGCGCGGCCTGCAGCAAGGTCTCGCTGTCCCGCTGCCGGGCCGGCGGCGGGGGGATG